>DASUIY010000318.1:0-4853 GCA_036279555.1 Solirubrobacterales bacterium
ACGGGCCGATCGAGGTCGAGTTCTTCGACGACGACGCGCCGAAGACGGTCGAGAACTTCCGCAAGCTGGCCGCGGACGGCTTCTACGACGACCTCGTCTTCCACCGCGTCATCCCCGATTTCATGATCCAGGGCGGTTGCCCGGAAGGCAGCGGCCGCGGCGGTCCCGGCTACACCTTCGAGGACGAGTTCAACGACCACAAGATCGTGCGGGGCGCGCTGGCGATGGCCAACGCGGGCCCCAACACCAACGGCTCCCAGTTCTTCATCGTCACCACCGAGTCGGCGTCCTGGCTCGACGGCAAGCACACGGTCTTCGGCCAGGTCGTCGACGGCATGGACGCCGTCGACGCGATCGAGTCGGTCGAGACCGACGGCTCCGACCGCCCGGTCGAGCCGCAGACGATAGAGCGCATCGAGCTCTCCGACTAACCTCTCGGCGGTTAGCCGCTCGCGGGGGGTTCGGTAGCCGCGTCGCCGTCGTGCCGCTCTCGCCGCCGCCGCAGCGCCTCGCCGGGGCGCCAGAGGCTGACCAGGCCGGCGACCAGGGTGACCAGGAAGATCTGCCCGGCCATCATCTCCAGGCCGGCGATCAGCCGCCCGGGCTGGCCGCCCGGTACGAGGTTGCCGTAGCCGGTAGTGGTCAGCGTCGTGTAGCTGAAGAAGAGAAAGTCGGAGCCCGACGGGTCGGGCACGCCTTCGAAGAAGGCGCCTCCCTGCACGCGCTCGATCGCGCCGAAGAGGTACGTGAAGAGGATCCCCAGCACCGCGTAGACGCTGAGCGCGCCGAGGATCGTGCGCGAGCCGACTTCCGGCGCGGTGACGACCCGGCGCAGGACCGCCGCCATCGCCACGGTCAGCAGCGAGACCTGGATCACGGAGGCGACGCTGAGCCAGTCGTGGTTGCCGGTGGCAGCCCCGATCGCGGCCAGGGCGATGGTCAGCAGCGAGAGCCCGATCGCCACCCGCACGACCTTCACCTGCGCATGCGAGCTGGTCAGGGCGACCACGGAGGTCGCGCTCGTCGCCACGATCAGGACAACCGACGTCCATCCACGATTTTCGATCAGCGAGGACAGCACATAGGTGACCAGCACCAGCAGGAGGACCAGCCCGAACGCGTCGCTGGCCCGTTCCGCCCGCTGCCTCCACCGCTCACGCGTACGCGCCCGGCGCGATGCCGTCTCCATCCCCGCACGTTCGGTCGCCGCCCTGCGTTTCCTGCCGAGCTGCCGGCTCCATGCCACTTCAGGAGGCGGATTGAGACACTCGGCGTGCGCTGCAGACCGGGCAATCCGGCTCCTGCACGACTTGCTCCCGTTTGGCCTCCATCGTGCGGAGGTCGTAGATGTTGCTCACGCCGAGACTCGACGGTGTCGCCAGGCCGGTCAGGAAATGCATTACGTCGAGGGCCACCTGACCGCTGATCAGGGCGCAGGCCGCCCCCAGCGTGGCCGCCGGCGAGGGCTTGGCGCGCTGCTGCTCGACGACCGGGTCGTAGAGAGGATATGAGCGTTTGTAGGCGATCTCCTGGCAGGAGTAGCAGCCGGTTTCACCGGGGACGTAGAGCGGCCCCACGCGGGCAATCGGCGGGTAGTGGCTCATCGAGATGTAGGGGATGCCGGCCGCAAAGCAGGCCGAGTTCACCCAAAGCTCGATGTCGTGAGCCGGCCAGTCGACGGCGCTGACGACGAGGTCGCAGCCTTCGATCGCCGCCGCGACCGCCGCCTCGCTGTCGAGTCGTTCTTCGCGCGTCTCGATTTGGACCGAGGAGTTGAAGGCACCGAGCCGCTTGGCTGCGAGGCCAGCCTTCGGCTGGCCGATATCGGCCTCCCCGTAGAGGATCTGGCGGTTGAGGTTGCTCAGCTCGACCGTGTCGAAGTCGACCAGCAGCATCTCGCCTATGCCGCAGCATGCGAGAGTCAGGGCCGACCAGCCGCCGAGGCCCCCGACGCCCAAGACCGCGATGCGAGCATCTTCCAGCTTGCGCTGGCACTGAGACGGCGTCTGCCCGGTCGAGGCATCGCTGAAGTAGCGGAGCTGGCGGTCGAAGCGCGCCCGGGTATGAGGGTCGATCAGGTCATCGTCGGATGCGTCCTCTCCCAGCCCCATCTCGTCGAGCTGGCCGATCAGCTCGCCGACCAGGTCGACCCCGAACTCCTCATCCAGCTCCCGGCGGGTGCGCGTGCCGTCCAGCGCGCCGAGGAGCTGCCTCAGCTGCGGGCTCGGATCCTTGATCCGAATGTCGGAGGTTTCGCTCGGCCTGCGCAGGTAGAGGTCCCCGCCCGGCGCCTGAAACTGCTCGGTCGTGCGCTTGATCCGCGGCCTCTTCCACGTGGCCGGGCTAGGCGGCGCGGGCAATGTAGATCGCCTTCGTGTGGGCCGCGCCATCCAAAGGCTGGCGCGGGATGCCGTCGGTGCTTTGGCCGTAGATGCTCAGGCACTCGAGGCCCGCCCGCTCGATTGCCCCCAGGATCTCGGTTTCGGTGAAGTGGCGCTGGCGATGGACGGAGACGTTGCGGCGGTCTGCCGCCTGGCCATCGCCGCTGGGCCGCTCCTCGAAGCATGAGAATTCGTAGATCGAGCCAGGCTCGACCTCACCCGTTGCGCCCCCCTGCCAAACGAAACTGCGTCCGCCTAGCTCGACCTCGACGCCCTCTGCGTAGAAGGCGTAGACCGGCAGCTCGTTCACGTCGAAGAGCAGCAGGCCCGAGGTTGCCAAGTTGCTCCGCATCCCCCCTAGCGCCGCCTCCAGTTCCTCGGCGCTGAGCAGGTAGTTGATCGCATCGTCCAACGCCCAAACCAGGTCGAACTCGCCAAAGCACGGCAGCTTGCGCATGTCGGCCACCTCCAGGCGAACGGCGTCGCCGACCTTTTGCTGTGCCAGATCGAGCATGGATGCCGAGATATCGCAACCCATGACCCGCCATCCGCGCGGAAGCATCGGCAAGAAGCTCTTGCCCGTGCCGCAGCCGACATCGAGCAAGCGCCGACCCTCGAGCCCCTCCCGCTCGAGGACGGCAAGGAGCTGCGCTGTCCAGAACTCGTATTCGTGGTGGGCGGTAAAGTCGTCGTAGAGCGGCGCCATTGCCTCGAATGCGCGCTCGGCGCAGTCGCCGCCAGGCCCGGTTGTCAATGCCTCCCCCATTAACCGCAGAGAAAAGGCTAACCGAAACCGATCGACTAGTCGAGTAGCTTCGGGTTTCTGACAAAGGGTCAAGGGCGGCCGATCCCAGTCTTTTGGCAGAGATCGGCCGCTTATGCCTAGCTAGGCAGGCTTCCACGTAGAGATCGCCGGAACAACAGCCTCGACCTTTTCGAGCACGTCATCACCCCCTCCCGCTGGGTTGATAAACCAAATACCGAGAACAATCGACTAGTCGATCAATTTCGGTAATTTGGGACAGGTGGCGAGCTATCTACAGGGTGGCCGATCCCAACCTGAGTTGGGATCGGCCAGAGGCCTCTTAGGCGCCCTTGAATGTGTAAACCGACGGAACTACGACCTCGACCTTTTCGAGCATGTCCATCACCCCCTCTCTCCCGCTGGCTTTTGACAACAGCTAGCGAGGGTAATCGACTAGTCGATCAGCTTCGGTAAGTGGGGGATAGACGAGCTATCCCCAATACTCGTTTGTGGCTAATCGAAATCGGCTAATGTCCGGCACCGCTCAATCGATCCCAGAGAGGAGAGGGCTGTGGCAAAGACGGTGATGCCGGAGATTCGTATCGACGAGCAGCTCTTTCGCCTGCTCCGTAATCCCGGTCAGTACGCCGCCTTGGCTGTCCTTATCGAACGCCCAGCATCAAAGAGCGATGTCGCCAGGGAGCTCGGCATCAAGCTCAACAAGGCGGACTATGACGTAGGGGAGCTGGAGAAGATGGGTTTTGTCGAGGCAATCGACACCGAGCGCCGACGGGGGATGCCGACAACCATCTACCGGGCCGTGATGCGACCTGTGTTCAGTAGTGAGGAATGGGGCAAACTGAGCCAGGACGAACGTGAACGGTATGTGCTCTGGGCTCAACAGCTGGTTTTGCGAGATATCGCCGTCGCCTGGCGCGCGCGGACCTTTCAGGCTCGCGCAGAGTCACACACAAGTCGATCCCCACTTCGTGTCGATGAGCAGGGCTGGATCAAACTCAACGAACGTCTCGACGATCTACTGACTCTTGCCCGCGAGGTCGAAGTCGAAAGCGCTGAGCGAGTACGTGAGGCCGGCGACGAGAGCAAGCTCATCAATGTGAGGGTCGCGATGTTCTCTTTTGAAATGCCGCCGACGGGCAATCTCGCTAAGTACTACATAGAGTCGAAGTCAATCGACTAGTCGGTTCAACATGTCCTAGAAAAGTGGAGGTTTTCCTCGTGTCTGTGTGGAAGCCTCTACTAATCCACTGAGACCTAACCATAGGTCTCATCAAAGGCCCTCTGTGTTCAACGCCTCGGTGGCCGGATTCGTAATAGGCGCCAGCCGCCGGGGTGTTGAACAGTGACTGTTGCCTCGAAACGACAGTGAAGCGCCGCAGGGTAAGGGAGACCGCAACGCAAAGGGGAGGGCGATGTACGACGACAAGGGGAAGAGGGAAATGGATCGCGAGGAGTATGTGCGCAACCACCCGATCCGGGCCAAGATTCTCGCCTTGTACGAGCAGGACGAACAGCGGTCGCCTTCTCTTGACGAATTGCCCCGGGAGCTATCCGGCCTAGGGGCCACGACTCCCCTGGTCGCCTACCACCTTCGCGTTCTGAACGACGCCGGACTGCTCTCTCGGGCAAGCGACTAGGCCGCGTCCAGCGCCGGAGGCAAGCGCCTCATTCGCAGCCGGGTTAGCGGAGGGGGAGGGATTCGAACC
>DASUIY010000319.1:0-2785 GCA_036279555.1 Solirubrobacterales bacterium
GGTTCTAGCGGTTCGCTACCCGACCCCGCTGGCGCGCGCCCTCGAGCGGGCCTCGCACGCCGGCTACGCCCTGCCGGGCATCCTCGTCGCCCTCGCCCTGGTCTTCTTCGCCACGCGACTGGTGCCGTCCATCTACCAGACGACGACGCTGCTGGTCTTCGGCCTGACGATCCACTACCTGCCGCTCGCGATCGGCCCGATCGCCGCCTCGCTGCTGCAGGTCTCCCCCCGGGTGGAGGAGGCGGCGCGCGGGCTGGGACGGAGCCGCGCCGAGGTATTTCGCACCGTCACCGCGCCGCTCGCCCGCGGCGGCCTGCTGGCCGGCGCGGCGCTGATCTTCCTGCACGCGATGAAGGAGCTGCCGGCTACGCTGATCCTCGCGCCGCTCGGCTTCGAGACCCTCGCCACCGACATCTGGACGCAGACCAGCTTCGGCTTCTACGAGGCCAGCGCGATCCCGGCCCTGCTCCTCCTGGCGGTCGCCGCGGTTCCGGTGTACCTGCTCAGCGAGCGGGGCGCGACGCTCCCCTAGAGGTGCCGCGCGCACTCGCCCTCGGCTTCGCTGCTGTCGCTCTGGCGGCCGCATCGCTGCTGCTTCCCTTCCAGCCCGCCTACGACCCCTGGGGGTGGCTGGTATGGGGTCGTGAGCTCGTTCACCTCGATCTCTCCACCGTGGACGGGCCGTCGTGGAAGCCGCTGCCGGTGCTCGTCGACGCCCCGCTCTCGCTGCTCGGCGAGTCTGCCCCCGAGGCCTGGCTCCTGATTGCGCGCAGCGGCTGGCTGGCGGCGCCGTTGCTCGCCGGTTGGCTCGCCGCTCGCCTCGCCGGCCCCGAGGCGGGTCGCTGGCGGCTCGTCGCCGCTCTGCTCGCGGCCGCCTCGGTCGCTCTCACCGGGGACGCTTTCACGCCGCCGCTGCGCCAGTTCAGCGGCGGCCTCTCGGAGCCGTTGCTGGTCGCGCTGGTCCTCGGCGCTGTGCTCCTGGCCCTGGACGGGCGCCGCGCGGGCGCGCTGTGGCTGGGTGTGGCGGCGTCCCTGCTTCGGCCCGAGTGCTGGCCCTTCCTCGCCGTCTGGGCATGGCGAGAGCTGCGCCACGAGTCGGGCCTGCGGGCGCAGGCGCTGGCCGCCGGGCTGCTGGTTCCGCTCGCCTGGTTCGTTCCCGACCTGCTCGCCGCGGGGAACCCGCTCGAGGGCTCCGAGACGGCCCGCCAGGGCGGGTTCGAGCTGAGCGAGGTCGGCCAAGTCGCCGGCCGCGCCCTCGCCGCCCCGCTGGCCGCGCTCTGGATAGGCGTGGGATTCTTCCTCGCCGACGGACGCCGGAGCGCGGAGGATCGCACCCTCGTCACGCTGCTCGGCGGGGCCGCGCTCTGGATCGCCCTGGTCGCAGCGATGGCCGTGGCCGGCTTCGCCGGCCTGCCGCGTTTCCTCGCCCCCGCCACGGCCGTGATCGCCGTGGTCGGCGCGGTGGGCATCGCGAGGGCCGGGGCGAGCCTGGGGGGAGGGGGGCGCCCTGGGCGACTTGCCCTCGTCGCCGTCGCCCTGCTTGCTGCGGTCGCGGGCCTGGGACTGCGCGCCTCCCACCTCCCGGGCGACCTCGACAAGGTCGACGGCCGCACGCGCTTGGGGTCCGATCTCTTCGAGCTCGCCGACCTGGTGGGCAAGGAGCGCCTGCTCGCCTGCGGGGGCACCGTTCGCATCACGCATGTGCTCGTGCAGACGGCCCTGGCCTGGAAGCTCGAAGAGCCGATCGAGTCGGTCCGCGTGGTCCGCCGGCCGCGCTTCGGCACCGCCCTGAGCACCAGGCCCCTGCCACAAGGCACTCCCTTCGCCCGGGTGGGCCCCTGGCGAGCGACGCGATTGCCCTGCCCCGGCCGGGGTTTCCCTGGTTCCTACTGAGCCGAGGCGTCGTCGACCAGCGGCCTGTCCATCGCCGGCGTTTCCGGCGCTGTCAGATACGGCTGCGCTTCCCGCTCGTCTCGCTCGTGATAGTCGCCGTCTGCGTTCACCGCCCAGACGTCGTGAGCGGCGCCATCGCAGAGGTTCTCGACGGCCCGCATGGCGGTGAGCATCGAGTGATCGGAGTTGTTGTACCTGTGCAGGCCGTTGCGCCCGATCTGCTGCAGGTTGGCGACGCCGCCCAGCCAGGCCCGGATCTTCTCGACGCGGCCCGCGTAGGCCGCGTCGTAGATCGGGTAGGCCTTCGGCATCCTCACCACGTAGCCGCTGGCGATCCGCTTGCCCGAGACGAGGCCGAGCGCGGCGACCTCGGCGCCGGCGAGCGCGACCAAGTCCTCGTCGTCGCGCTGCCAGAGTTCGTCCCCCTCGAAGCAGAAGTACTCGAGGCCGATGCAGGAAAGGCGTGGGTCAGCGCTCATCCAGGGGCTCCAGGCGCGGTAGTTCTGGATTCGCCCGACGCGGGCGCCCGGATCGTGGACGTAGATCCAGTTGTCGGGGAAGGGCGGATCGCCCTCGACGACCAGGGCGACGGTGAGGAAGTCGCGGTAGCGCAGGCCGAGCGCCGCTTCGCAGACGGCCGCCGGCGCGGCGGGGTCGGCCATGCCGACGACCGACCGCAGCGGGGCCGAGGAGATCACGGCGGAGACAGGCATCTCCTCGCCGCCGGCGTGGACGGTCGCCACCCGGCCCCCCTCGATCCCCAGCCCGTAGACCGGCGTGCCGAGACGGATCTCACCGCCTGCGGCGACGATGCGGCGCGCCATCTCCTCCCACATCTGGCCCGGCCCGAGGCGCGGGTAGCGAAACTCCTCGATCAGGCTCTTCGGCGACT
>DASUIY010000320.1:0-4099 GCA_036279555.1 Solirubrobacterales bacterium
TTTTCCTGTTCGGGTAAAGAAGGTTTTACCCGCCGTAAGCGCTGCCGGATTCCCACCCGACAAGGAAAAAGAAACGTTCGGTGCCGTGTAGCTACACGTCGTTTTCAAACCGAAAACCGTACAGGTGAATTCATAGCCGAAGTTGGCAAAGGTCACGGTGCCGTTGCCACCGCCCGTTGCGGCGATGGTAGCTCCGTCTGGCAAGCCGAAGCCGGTCATGCTGCATCCCGTCGCCTGGGGAGAGGTGCAGCCCGTAAAGGTCAGGGAGGTCAGTTCAGCCTCGATCGGAGAGCCGGCTTCGGCCCCGGTTGTTGCGCTGAGGCTCGACCCCGAGCACGAAATCGATATGAAGCTGGATTCTGTTTTAAAGCTTGTTTCAGGAGCCAGCGACGCATTCAGTGTCGTGCCGCCGGGATACTTCTGCGTTTCACCACACGGACTTTCAGAGTTTTTACAGAGCACGGTGCTGGCCGAGGCCGGCGCCGCCGCTATCGACAGTGTTGTCGCGGCCGCGACAACACTAAGCAGACTCAATAGTCTGACCTTTCGCATTACAACTCCTTTTCTTATATCCTGCCGTCCCCCAATGGGACGCTGACATGGATGGCAGGCAAACCTCGCCTAAGAGCCACTGTCAAACACTCGCGTAGCCGAACCCGAAAGCGCATACCCGCCTTGATCACTTTTCGCCGGCCCGGCGTTCCCGGTTGCACCCCCGACAGGCACCAGACGCGCGCCTGGGCCGACGGTGAGCAGGTCTTCCACCCGTAGCGCAAGTTCGAGCTCGAGGCTGCATCGCTCTATGGGCTGTCCCAGTTGCTCCTCGATGCGCGACAGGCGCCTGCGCACTGTCTGCCGGGTGAGCTTCATCGCGGCGGCTGTCGAGGTAACACGCTGATTTGCGCGAAAGAAAGCGCGAAGGGTTTCTCGCGAGGCATGGCCTTCGTCTCTATCTCCTGCCAGCGGGGCCAGATAGAGCTGCCGGATGGATTCGGCCAGGATTTCGTCGTCCAGCACGGCGGCGAGCACGGCCACGTCGGCGTAGCGGAGGACGCGCTTGGGGCTTCTCAGGGCCACTGGGATGGCAGCTCGGGCTTGCTTGTGGCTCAGCCGCCATCCAGCGAGCCCCCAGGCCGGCTCGCCGTAGGTGAGACGAAGCTCCTCCACGGTCCCCTGCCGCAGGTGGCGCTCGAGCTCGACGGCAGGCAGCGGCCGCCTTCGTCCCAACCACGCCCAGATCCCGCCCTCTCCACGGGAAACCACCAGTAGGCGAGTGCCGGCACGGCAGGCGACCGCGCGCACCGCCTCCTCAGCACCCGGGCCAACGGCGACGATCCCGACGTGGAACGCCTCCGTCGGGTAGGCAAGCTCCGAGGCGTCGAGCAATTCCCCAGCGAGGAGCTTTTGCACCATCGCCGTGCGGCGCTGCTCGGCAGGGAGGATGAGCGCCTCGCTCGCCTCCCGCTCATATTCCTTGCCGACTGCGGCGATCAGCTGGTCGAACAGCGCCGCCAGCGAGCGCAACGCCTTTTGCAGAATCATTTTGTCGAGCCGCGGCTTCCTGCTCGCCTCGGCGACCAGGAAGTCAACCAGCAGCATGTGGCCGGCGGAGTAGCGCCGTAGAACGGTCTCCAGCCCAACGCCGCTCCGGGCGGCCATGCGCGCCTGAGCAAGCAGGATCGGTGGAGGCGATCCACTTCTCTGCGGGCCGAGCTCGATCGACTCGAGCCCATAGTCAAGCGCAGCCGTGGCGGCTGAACGAAGACCGTCAACGTAGTGCGCCTCCTCGGTGCCCCGTGGCTCCGCTACGGCGAAGATTCGAGCGACGATGGCCTGCTCCATCTCGAGCCGGCGCGCTTCCAGGCGCTTTCGCAGTTCGGCGAGCGAGCTCATCGCGGAGAGACGCGCCGGGCCTACGGCTTCCTCGTCCGGGCGGTTCCCATGCCTACTGGGCCTGAGCGCTGAAGGAGAGGTTTCCAACGACTTCCCCAGCCGCAAACGCCGCTTTGCCTCCCGCAAACGCTTCGTTGAAGCCCTGCGCGGTCTGTGCGGTGAGGGTGAGGGGGGCGCTTGAGACAGAGATCGTCCTGGCCTTGGGGTCGGAGACGGCCGAGTAGGCGCCGAGGTCATAGGCCCCGATGCGCCCCAGCTTCCCGGGGAAGGCGGGAGTTGGCTCGATGTCGACTTCCGCCGTGTCACTTCTCGAAGCCAGGTCGAGCCAGAATTCGTGCTGGAAGACCTGTCCCGCCCCGAGCTGGAGGAATTCGAGCGAGCCTCCCGTCCTCAGGGTGCCTTCGGTCCCCGCTGGGGAGATCGCCCCGCCGGGGATCACCGGGAAGGTGAAGGTGGGCCCCGACGGGTGTTCGGCGGGGAAGATCGGGTTTATCGAGACGAAGAGGGAGTCCATCTTCGCCGCGAAGGCGGGGTCGAGGACGATCGTGACCCTGTTCTGGGGCAGGATCGTCGCCAGCTTGGGCTGGGCGTTGGTGGCCAAGGTGCCGATGACCTGGCCCTGGGCAAAGGGGGCCTTGGGGCGGAGCTTCTTGTTCAGCCGGGTGGCGGCCTTGGCGGTCAGCTTCAGCGCCTTGGCGGTGTACTTGGTGCCGAAGCCCTGGCGTGCCGAGGAGCGCTTGTCGGAGGAGGCGACCTTGAGCTGGCTCCCCCCCACCTTGGCGATCAGGGTGTCGCGCTTGGCCTTGACCGTGACGTTGCGGAGGGGGACCTTGCCCTTGGCTCCCTGGAAGGCGATCGTGCCTTGGTTGCCGATCTCCCCCTTGCCGAGGGTGGGGTCGACGTTGCCCGAGGTGACCGGGAGGGTTATGGAGGAGCCCTTGCGCTTGGCGCCGGCCTTGGCGGTGAGGGAGATGCCGTTTGCCTTCAGGAAGGAGGAGAAGCCCGCATCAAGGGTGAGCTTGGCCTGCCCGGAGCCGATTGGGTCATAGGCGGCACTTGCCGAAGAGGCAAGGGCCAGGCATGCGAGCAGCGCCAAGGCGCCCAGTATCGATGCCGTCCTTCTCATCTCTTCCTCCCGTAGTTCATTCCTTGACCCCACAGGCCTTGTCCACCCTCGCACCCATCGGCTTTCGCCCGGCGAAGAAGAATTCCGCGTAGGCCAGCGGGAAGGAGACCCGCTTGGAGCTGCCCGGTGCCGGGCAGGCGGAGTTGAAGTAGGAGAGCTGGCGGCCACGGTAGGTGTATTTGCGCTTCAGGGTGAGCTTGATCCGGTCCAGGTAGCCCCAGCTGCCGAGGGCCTGGGGCAGGGAGGCTTTGAGCTCTGTGCCGTAGGGGCCCTTGGAGACCCTCTTGATCGAGAAGGGGATGACGAATGAAGAGTTGAAGGGGTGGTCGGTGAAGATGTGGGTGAGGATCGCCGGGCGGCCGTTCTGGCGCCCGTTGAAGATCAGCAGCCTTCCCTGGGTCGGGTAGGCGCCCTGGTCCGGGAGGACGATGTTGGCCCAGAAGCGCCCGGAGCCGATCAGGGCGTCGGAGCAGTTCTGCAGCGCCCTTTCGCTCGAGCCGGGCTGGATCGTCGGGACCTGGCAGGCGGGCAGGCCCTTGGACTGCAGCAAGCCGTGGCGGTTGACCCGGATCGTCATCCGCTGCAGCTGCGGCGGGATGCCCCCGGCGGGGTTCTGCAGGTGCCCGGCGACGAAGACGGCGATCGGGGCGGGTGTGGTTCTGGGCAGCTTGTAGGGCTTCAGCTGGGCGAGGACAGTTATGCGCAGGTTGCCCTGCTGGACCACGGCGGCCGTCGCCGCGGTGGCTACTGCCAGTGCAATCGTGACCAGGCAAAGGGCCCCCGCCCGCCTGCCCACCCCTAGCCGGCAGCGCGGCTATGGCGCAGCGCCGCCGTCTTTTGCCGCTTGGCCGCTTTGCCTTTGGCCTTGCCCTTCTTGCACTTCGCCTTCAACACCGGCTTGGAGGTGAAGACCTTGCCGTTTTGCCCGGTGAAGGTGACGCTGGCGCGGTTCTTGCGCTTGCAGAGGTTGGTGCTGTTGACGAAGAGGCCTTTCTGTCCGCCGGCCAGTTCGATGTCAAAGGAGGTGACCGGCGCGTCGGGGGCCGAGGCGAAGGTGTTGCGTAGGCGGCCGTTGACCGA
>DASUIY010000321.1:0-2460 GCA_036279555.1 Solirubrobacterales bacterium
AGAGGAGCTGGGTTTTGCCGGGGGCGCCGTAGGCCTGCTTGGACTCCTGGTAGCGCTGCACCGCGCCGACGGTCTCTTCGGCGAGGACCTGGGACATGTCGGGGGTGCCGTCGGGGCGTACCGCCACCAGGCGGGCGCGGATCGTGCCGCCGTTGCCGTCGGCGTAGCCCTCGCGGCCGCCGAGCTGGTCGGAGCCCTCGAGGTTGAAGCCGGAGATGAAGCGATCGATCGTCGTGCTCTCGTCGATCACGAAGCGGATCGCGTAGACGTAGCCGGCGCTGTTCATCACCTGGTTGTTGACGTTGTAGAGGCCGACCGGGACGCCGCGCTGGGCGGACGCGGTGGGGGCGGCGAGGAGGGCCAGGGAGAGGAGGGCGGCGGCGCCCAGCGCCAGCCGCAGAAGAAAACCGTGCGTGTTTTGTAGATGTGCCCTCAACATCTTCAAGCCACTTTCAACGGATTTGCGATGGACCTGGAGGCGTTATTCCCCTGCTTGACAGATGTCCATCGTCCCTGCTCCCTTGCTACTCAGCGGGCACCGGATCCCAACCCGCCAAACACATTCTCCTCGTACCACCGGTAGGTGCGCCTCAAACCCTCGGCGACCTCCACCTGTGCAGCATAGCCTGTAAACCCCGTCATCTGCAACATCTTCGGCGCCCTCCTCGAGGGAGACCCCTGAGTGGCGGGCAGCGGATCGACGGAAAGATCGCGACCCACGGTCTCGATCACCATCTCGGCGAGCTCGCCGATCGCGATCTCGGGGCCTTCCTTGCCGACGTTCAGCACCTCCCCCACGGTCTCCGGGGAGCGGGCGGCGAGGAAGATCATCTCGACGGCGTCCTCGACGTAGCAGAAGGTGCGCTTGTGGTCGACCGAGTAGACCTCGAGCCGATCGCCGTCGGCCGCCTTGCGGGCCCGCTCGAGGAGCTCGGGGATCACGTGCGACATCCCCATGCGCGGCCCGTAGACGTTGTGGGGGCGGATCACCGTCGCCGGCACGCCGGAGTGGATGCAGAGTGCCTCGCCGTAGAGCTTGGACAGCATGTACGACGTGCGCGGCCGGGCCAGGTCGGGGAGCGCGATCGGCGCGGTCTCGGGGGTCGGGATCTCCAGCCCGAACTGCTCCAGGGTGCCGGCGTAGACCTCGCTGGTCGAGGCGAAGACGAACCGCTCGAGGCGCTCCTGGCGGGCCGCGAGCTCCAGCGCCCGCGCCGTCATCGCCACGTTGAGGTCGAGCACCTCGTAGGGCCGCTCGAGCACGTTGGCGACGCCGACGATCGCCGCGAAGTGGAAGATCAGCTCGTATCCGTCGTCGAGCCCGGCGAGCGCCTCGGGATCGAGCAGGTCGCACTCGATCAGGCGCACCGATGGGCGCTCGAGCAGCGCCCGCAGGTCGTCGTCGACGACGCCGCGGGCCAGGTTGTCGACCAGGTCGACCTCATAGCCGGCGCTCTCCAGCCTCGAGCCCAGGTGGCTGCCGATGAACCCGCAACCGCCGGTGATCAGCGCCCTGGCCAACGTCAGGCCTCCACCGCGCCGCGGCCGATCGCCCAGACCCGGCAGCCGAGCGCGGCGAGGCCGCGCAGGGAGTCGGCGGTGAGGACCCTGTTCGCGTCGAGGATCAGGGGCCGGCTGCCGCCGAGCCAAGCGGCCACGTCCATGCCGACGAGCTCGGCGTGCCCGACGGCGAAGACGACAGCGTCGAACCCGGCTGGGTCGGGTAGCTCGCGGGCCGCTCCGGCAGAACCATCCAAGGCGATCGGATCGTACGGCACGACCTCGCCGCCGTGCCCGGCTACGGCATCGACGAACGTGCTCGAGGGCGAGAAGCGCGTGTCCCCCACGCCCTCCCGATAGGAGACGCCCAGCAGCAGGACCCGCCGCCCCTCCAGCCCGTCGAGTAGCTCACGGAGCTTCTCGACGGTGACGAGGGGCATCGCCCGGTTGACCCGCACCGCGCTTTCGGAGAAGGAGAAGTCCAGCTCGTCGAGGCCGAAGAGCCCGCGGGCTCCGAGCCTCGGGAACAGCGGGTCCTTCGGCAGGCAGTAGCCGCCGACGCCGAAGCCCGGCTGCCGCATGTTCGAGTGGGTCGGCCGCACGCGGATCGCATCGATCACCTCGAACAGGTCGACCCCGACCGCCTCGGCGAAACGCCCCCACTCCTCGATGAAGGCGATGTTCGTCGCCCGGTAGCTGTTCTCCAGCACCTTGCCGATCTCCGAGGCCGTGGTCGAGGCGAGCCTCGACATCGGGTACTCGGCGGTGTTGACGCCCTGCCCCAGGAAGCGCTCGCAGGCGTCCGCGGCGGCGGGCGTGCGGCCGGCGTAGACGCGCCAGAAGTTGACGATCGAGTCGAGATAGTCGGGACCGGGCATCACCCGCTCGTAGGAGTGGGCGAGCATGATCGCGTCCGCCGGCAGCCCGCGCTCCTCGAGGGCGCGGTCGATCAGCGGCCCG
>DASUIY010000322.1:0-2990 GCA_036279555.1 Solirubrobacterales bacterium
GGCACCGTCGAGGCGGTGCTCGAGTGCGCCCAGAACCTCGCCTGCGTCGGCGCCGAGCCACTCGGCCTGACCAACTGCCTCAACTTCGGCAATCCCGAGAAACCGGCCCCCGCCTGGCAGCTCGACCGCGCGGTCAGCGGCCTCGCCGACGCTTGCAACGCGCTCGGCGTCCCGGTGGTCGGCGGCACCGTCTCCCTCTACAACGAGGGCCCCGAAGGCCCGATCTACCCGACCCCGGTCGTCGGCATGGTCGGCGAGCTGCCGGACCCGGCAAAGGCCTGCGGCACCGGCTTCACCCGCGAGGGCGATGCGATCGCCCTGCTCGGGCCGTTCGAACCCTCGCTCTCCGGCTCCGAGCTGGCAAAGCTGCGCGGCGAGCTGGAGATGGGTCTCCCCCAGCCCGACGTCGGCGCGGTCGCCGCCGCCTGCGCCGCGGTCCGCGACGCGGTCCGCGCCGGCAAGCTCTCCTCCGCCCACGACGTCAGCGACGGCGGCCTCGCCTGTGCCCTGGCCGAGTCCGCGATCGCCGGCGGCGTCGGCTGCAGCGTCGACGTGCAGCCGCTGCGCGAACGCGGCTGCTCTCCGGAGCAGGCGATCTTCGGCGAGGGAGCCGGAGGGTTCCTGCTCAGTGGCGATCGCGACGCTCTCGCCTCGCTCGGCGCGACCGTGATCGGCGCGACGGGCGGCGACACGATCGAGGTCGCCGCCGGCGACCGCAGCTTCACCGTCGGCCTCACCACCGCCGAGAGCGCCTGGCACTCGCTGGACGGACGCCTGGCCTCAGAGGCTTAGAACGGCGCCTTCGAGCGAGCGCGCTGACCGGCCGAGTGGCTCTTGTCCGCGGCTCGCTGGGACTTCCCGAACGACTTGCTGAAGAGACGCCCCACCGGACCGGGGGCCTTGCCGCCCGCGCGCTGGCCGAGTGAGAAGCCCTTGTCGGTCCCGCGCTTCGCGTGGTTCGACAGCCTCGGCAGCAAGAACCCCAGGATCAGCAGGAGTACGCATATTCCAACCACAGCGGCAATCAGCACGGTGCCCTCCTCCTCGTCGACAGTAAATCCCTGTCTACCCGCTCGCCTCTCGGCCAAGCATCGCAGCGCCGGCGAAGCCGGCTCAGCGCTCGCAGCCGCGCTCGCGATCGAGGCCGGCACCGCCGGCGCAGAGGTCGAAGCCCCGGCCGCCGCGGAGACGGTCGCTCCCCGCATTTCCGGCGAGGACGTCGGTGCCGGGGTTGCCGGTAAGGAGATCGGGACCGCCACGGCCGCGGAGGAGGTCGGCTCCGGCGCCGCCGAAGACCCGGTCTGCGGCCGGGCCGGCGTTGACGCGATCGTTGCCACCGCCGGCGCAGACCAGGTCACGGCCCGAGAGGCCGAAGATCGCGTCGGCGCCTCCCAGGCCCACGATCACGTCGGGGCCGGCGGTGCCGACGAGGCGGTCGGCCCCGGGCGTGCCAGGGACCGTGGCGGTCGCGCCCCGGCAACTGGCGGCCTGAACGGGCGCCGTTACCTGGGTCGAAACCGTCGCCTCGTCATTGGCGCCGATGGGGTCGTTCTCGACCGAGTCGACCGAGGCGGTGTTCGTGAGCGTTCCCGTCTTGGTAGGTCGGACCTGGATCGTCACGGTCACCGCATTCGCTTTGGTCGGATCCATCGCCAGGTTGCCGAGGTTGCAGGTGACCCGCTTGCCCTTTTGCTCGCAGCTGCCGCTGCTCGCCGAAGCCGAGACGAAGGTGGCGTGGCTGGGGAGCTCATCGGTGACCGTCACCCCGGTCGCCTCCTGGGGGCCCAGGTTGGTCACCTGGATGGCGTAGGTGAGGACGGCGCCGACGAATACCGGGTCTGGGCTGTCGGACTTTGCGATCCCCAGGTCTGCGACGTCGCCCGGCGCGGTATCGGCCGCGGGTGCGTACAACACTGCCACTGCGAAGGCGAGAAGCGCCAGCATCGAGGCCGAGGCCTGCCATCTCATTTTCGAAGTCATGGGGGCTCCCTACCCCCGCCTCGACTCGCCTAACCGCGGCCGGTCCGCACACTCGACCATCCGTCCAGGCCGGGACGCGCGCGAGCCTGCGCGGCGGGCCCCAGACGGACTGTTTAGGGACCGACCGATCCGGGCATCCCTTCGGTGCGCCCTCGCCGCGCGTGGGGGCGTAGACGAAGGGACGGGTAGGAGCCCGCCATGTCAGAGATCACGCTCGATGGAGTCACCAAGGTCTTCGCCGACGGCCAGGAAGCCGTCAAGGACATGAGCCTGGAGGTCGGCGACGGCGAGTTCATGATCCTCGTCGGGCCCTCCGGCTGCGGCAAGTCGACGGCCCTGCGGATGATCGCCGGGCTAGAGGACGTCTCCAGCGGCGAGGTGAAGATCGGCGGCGAGGTCGTCAACGACCGTGCGCCCAAGGACCGCGACATCGCGATGGTCTTCCAGAACTACGCGCTCTACCCGCACATGACGGTGCGCGAGAACATGGGCTTCGCGCTGAAGCTGGCCGGGGTCGACAAGGAGGAGATCGACCGCAAGGTGGAGGGGGCGGCGGCAACGCTCGACCTCGAGCAGCACCTCGACCGCCGCCCGGCCAACCTCTCCGGCGGCCAGCGCCAGCGGGTCGCGATGGGGCGGGCGATCGTCCGCGACCCCAAGGCCTTCCTGATGGACGAGCCGCTCTCGAATCTCGATGCCAAGCTGCGGGTGCAGATGCGGACCGAGGTCGCGAGGCTGCAGTCGCGGCTGGAGACGACGACCGTCTACGTCACCCACGACCAGGTCGAGGCGATGACGCTCGGCGACCGGGTCGCGGTGATGAAGGACGGCTACCTGCAACAGGTCGACACCCCGCTGAACCTCTACGACCGCCCCGTCAACCTGTTCGTGGCCGGCTTCATCGGCTCACCCCAGATGAACCTGATCGCGGCCGTTGCCGAGAACGGGCAAGCCAAGATCGGCAACTACCTCGTCCCGGTCGACGAGGCAGCGGCCAAGAAGATGAAGGG
>DASUIY010000323.1:0-2033 GCA_036279555.1 Solirubrobacterales bacterium
CCGCAGGATGTCGCGCACGTCGCGGACCGTCCAGCGAAGCTCCTCCGCGATCTCGGCCGGCTCGGGCTCGCGCCCCAGCCGCTGTACCAGCTGGCGCTCCACGTGGGCGACCCGGTTCAGCTTCTCCACCATGTGGACCGGGATGCGGATCGTGCGCGCCTTGTCGGCGATCGCCCGGGTCACCGCCTGGCGGATCCACCAGGTCGCGTAGGTCGAGAACTTGTAGCCACGCCGGTAGTCGAACTTCTCCACCGCCCGGATCAGCCCGAGCGAGCCCTCCTGGATCAGGTCGAGGAAGCTGAGGCCGCGGCCCAGATAGCCTTTCGAGATCGAGACCACGAGGCGCAGGTTGGCCTCGACCATCTGCCGCTTGGCCAGCATGTCGCCGCGCTCGATCCGCTGTGCCAGTTCCACCTCCTGCGCCGCCGTCAGCAGGTCGACCTGCCCGATCGAGCGCAGGTAGAGGCGCAGCGAGTCGAGGCTGGGCTCGACGGTCAGGTCGAGCTCGCTCTTCTTCGCTGCCCCGTTGGCCGCTTCCGCGCGCTGCTCCTTGTAGGCGTCGACCCCCTGCTCGGCGATCACCTCGACTCCCTGCTCGAGCAGGTGGGCGTGCAGGCCGGAGATCTGCTCCTTGGTGACCTCGACCTCCTCGAGGGTGGTCGCGATCTGCTCGAAGGTGAGGTAGCCGCGCTCGCGGCCCAGCGCGATCAGCCCGCGCAGCTCGTCCGGCTCCGCAAATGGCCGTCCACCCGAATCCTGATCCAGTCCCTCGGGGACCGTCTCCAACGGTTCGATCTCACTGCCTCCGCTGCCAAACCCTTCCCCTGGCCGGGGGGCCGACCCCAACGCTCCGACCGAAGCGAAGTATAGGCAGAATTTACGGTTCGTTCGCTGCGCCGGCCGCCGCGCGAGGGGACCGGTCGCCTACCCTTAGTAAGCAGTGGCCGCCCGCACGACGATTACGCCCTCGCGCACCGCGCCCGACGTGCAGGCGTCGGTTCCCGCGACGCAGGTCAGCCTCTCGCGGGTCGGCGTGACCGGCGTGGAGAAGGTGATCCGGGTCAAGGCCGACGGGGCAGAGAACCTCTACCACGCCGGTTTCGAGTGCTTCGTCGACCTCGAGCCGCGGCAGGCGGGGGTCCACATGTCCCGCTTCGAGGAGATCGTCGGCGAGGCGATCGACGAGGTCGTGCTGGGCGAGGCGTTCCGCGCCGAGATCCTCGCCGCCCACATCGCCCAGCGGGTCCGCGAGCGCCAGCAGGGACGGCGTGCCGAGGTCTCCGTCGAGGCCCGTTACCCCGAGACGGTGACGACGCCGGCGAGCGGGCACTCGACCCAGGAGATCTACGTCCTCTTCGGCACCGCGGTCGCCTCCCAGCGGGGCACGCGGACGCTGACGGGCGTGCAGGCCCAGGGGATGACGGCGTGCCCCTGTGCCCAGGAGATGGTCGCCGAGCTGGGGCGCGAACGCCTCGCCGACGCAGGCTTCGACGCCGAGCAGGTCGAGCGCGCGATCGAGGCCGTGCCCGTCGCCACCCACAACCAGCGCGGCGTTGGAACCCTCTACGTCGGCTGCCCCGAGGGCGGCGAGGCCTGGATCGACGCCCCCGAGCTCCTGCGCATCGTCGAGGGCTCGATGAGCTCTGAGATCTACGAGCTGATGAAGCGACCCGACGAGCTCGCCGTGGTGGCCAAGGCGCACGAACAGCCCCGCTTCGTCGAGGACTGCGTGCGGGAGATGATCCGCGCCGTGGTCGAGGGCTATGCCGAGCTGCCGGAGGAGGCCTTCGTCATGGCCCGCCAGGAGAACCTGGAGACGATCCACCGCCACAACGTCGTCGCCGAGCGCTACGGCACCCTCGGCGACCTCCGCCGGGAGCTCGCCTCCGGCGAGCACCAGCACCACCACACGACGATGCGCGAGTGGCTGGAGTCGCCGGCGGCCTGAGCGGTCGATTCCTGCGGGGTTAGAGGGAGCCTGGCCGTCCTCCAGTCGAATTGAGCACCGCGCGTAAGCGCGGTGCAACCAGGAG
>DASUIY010000324.1:0-3877 GCA_036279555.1 Solirubrobacterales bacterium
CACGCGCACGCCAGGCCGAGCGGGCGGAGCAGCTGAAGACATTGTACGACCGCCATCTAAGCACCCTGGAAGGGCGGCCGGAGTAGAAATGCGTCTCCCTGACCTCGAGGAGGGCCTGCTCACCGCGGCGCTCGTACTCGACGTCGAGAGAGACGACGTGGAGGGGATGGTCAGGGTTGAGAGGCTGCACCAGGCGCTCCTCGCGCCCGCCGCGCACGTCGACGGCAGCCCGCTGGTCAAGGGCAACGCCGAGATCGCCAAGCGCCTGTTGGTCGAGTGCGCTCAAGGGCGGATCCTCCCCACCCAGGAGGGCGACTTTCGACTCGGCTGGCTGCTGGTCCAGCGAGCGCTCGAGCTGAGCGACTGCAAGTGGCGACCGCGAAAGGGCCACGCTGCCCGGCTTGAGGGGTTTCGCGAGCAGCTCCTTGAAGAGGACGACCCAGGCGAGCCGCTCGTGCGATGGCTGCGGGAGGGGATTCAGCCGCCGCACCGCTCGACACAGCCGGAGGAACCGCGCCCGATCCACGTCTCGAGCCCGATGCACCCGGCCCCGGCCCTCGACATGCCCGGATGGGCGAACGCGGTCGACCTTGCGGTTAACGAGTTCCTCAAGCATCGCGGCGGCGGCGAGACTTCCTTCACCCACCGACCGCAGATCTTTCCCATCGAAGCCGACACCGACGATGAACTCCTGTGCACAATCGAACGGCTGATCCACACCTCTGACGGCCTTGTCGTGCTCGCACCCCACTGCAGCTGGGGAGCCGCGATGGAGCTCGAAGCGGCCCTCCGAGCGATGATCCCGACGCTCTTCCTCCATCCCGAGAACGCTCAATTGAGCTCGGGAGCCAGATCGCGCCTGAAGGCGATGGGGGCGACGGTGTACGCGCTCCAGAGCGCCGCCGACAGCCCCGCAGCGATCGAGGAGATCAAGAACCTCGTGAGTCGCTGGCTGGACAGGTCTGTATCACTCATCCTCGGAACCCCGCGACGCCGTGCCTGCCTCGAACAGCGCTACTCACCCATCCTTACGGAGCTGAGGAACAGGCGCACCCAGATGGAGGCGCTCGAGGAGCGGTATGCCTTGGCTGCGGCGGGAATCGATCCCGGACGAGCACAGACCATCCTCGAGGAGCCGTGGGGCCCGCTCAGCGCCAGCGTGCCGGAGCTGATCAGCTTGGCGAACGCCTACGGCGTGCGGGCTAATCTCGACCGGATCGTCCAAGAGCCGGTGTCCGACCGCCCCCCTTACCTGACCCCACAGGAGGAGGTCGCATTGCAAATGTTCTCCGCCAAGGAAGACTTGTCGCCCGGGGACGGGATCCGCCTCACGGCCGCCGGCCAGCGCGAGGTCGCCACACCGGGGCCCGGTCGGGCCCGGCGACTCCTGACCGACCCGACAAAATGGAAGCCCGTCTGGGAGCGCTTGGAAGGGGAGAGCTAATGAACGCCCTCGCCGAGACCCTGGTCACGGCCTTCTGCCATGCCCTCGGCTTCGAGGGGAGAAAGCGGCGACCGAAAGTCGATGTCTATGAGCTCGCCGAGCGGGCCGGGGCTGAGGCAAGAATCGAGCGTGGTCTGCACGAAGACGGTCGGGTCGAGGACTCTCCGCTGCACACGCGTATCCTCCTCTGGAGTTCGCCTGCCGAGACCAGGCGGCGCTTCACCCTCGGGCATGAGCTCGGCCATCTTGTCCTCTCCGACCCCCGGGTCTTCAGGATGGTCCAGCTCGAGCTTGGCGACAAGTGGCTCCAGGTCGAGCGCCTCTGCGACGCCTTTTCGGCTGAGCTCTTGATGCCGCGCCGCTGGGTGGCCAGACGGTATGTCGGCACCGAGGAAGGCTTCGACGTCCTCCGGGACCTCACCCACGAGGCCGACGTCTCCTTCAGTGCCGGCTTCATCCACCTCGCCAGCGTCCTGCACTGGCGAGCGTCCCTGCTCTACCTGCGTCGTGACGACTGGTCCTGCACGGTCGCCGCAGGACCATCCCAGCTGGCCGATGTCGAGATCGACACTCACTCCATGGACTTTCTCCGCAGCTTGACGGTCGGGCACGCGGGCCGAAGGCGCGAGGAACTCGATTCGGTGTCCGGCAACCTAGTGCTGCACCTCTGGAAAGGCTCCCACCAGATCTCCTGTGAGCTGCTCCCTACGAGGAACGGGGTCTGGTTTCTCGCGGTCCTTCCCCGACCCCCAAAGGAGACGGGTCCGGCGAACGAGAGCTGGCGGGATTTGCTCCACGTAGCGGACGACGCATGGCCGGAGGGGGACGGCGAGCGGGCATCGGAACGGGCGAGACCGCACACCCGGTGACCTCTTTGAGAGCGGGTCCCCAACAAGGGCCAGTAAACAGCTGAGCAATTCGAAATACGGGCTACTCGGAGTACCCCCGGCGGGATTCGAACCCGCGCCGCGCGGCTTAAAAGGCCGCCGCTCTAACCAACTGAGCTACGGGGGCGCGGTGGCCCATGGTAGAGGGCGGCGGGCCGTTCGGTACGGTCGCACTTTCCGCCGCATAGCGGAAGGAAGTGCGACATCGGCGGTCAGGAGAGGTCGGGGAGGCCCTGCTCGGGGGTCGAGGCCTCGGCGTGGGTGCGGCGGGGGATGCGGCCGGCGCTGTGGGCTGCGTGGCCGGCCTCTACGCCGAGGCGCAGGGCGGTGGCCATCGCGACGGGGTCGGCTGCGCCGAAGATCGAGCTGGCGGCCATCACGGCGTCGCAGCCCAGCTCCATCGCCAGGGCGGCGTCGGAGGCGGTGCCGATGCCGGCGTCGAGGACGACCGGGATCGAGGCGCGCTCGGCGATGATCGCGATGTTGTACGGGTTGCGGATGCCGGCGCCGGAGCCGATCGGGGAGCCGAGCGGCATCACCGCGGCGCAGCCGGCCTCCTCGAGGCGGCGGGCGAGGATCGGGTCGTCGTTGGTGTAGGGAAGGACGGTGAAGCCCTCTCCGACGAGGGTCTCGGCGGCGTCGATCAGCTCGACCGCGTCGGGGAAGAGGGTGCGATCGTCGCCGATCACCTCGAGCTTGATCCACTCGGTCTCGAAGGCCTCGCGGGCGAGCTGCGCCGTGCGGACGGCGTCGCGGGCGGTGTAGCAGCCGGCTGTGTTGGGGAGGGCGAAGAGTCCCAGCCGGTCGAGCACGTCGAGGACCGAGCCCTTCGCCTCCGGGTCGATGCGGCGCAGGGCGACGGTGACGATCTCCGCCCCGGAAGCCTCCAGCGCCCGCTCCATCTGCTCCAGCGAGCGGAAGCCGCCGGTGCCGGCGATCAGGCGCGAGGCCCAGGCCCGGCCGCCCAGCTCCCAGCTCCCGGCGCCGCCCTGGATCGCGGCGAGGACCTCGACCCTGCTGCCCTCCACCAGCGGCGTCGAGGCCCACTCGGCGCGCGGCGCCACCTCGCCGTCGAGGGCGATCGCGACGCCGCGGGCATCCCCCGCCCCGGCAACCCGAGCCGCGTCGGCGAGGCTGGACCCGTCCGGCATCTCATGCGGCTTCCCGTTCAGCTCGATCCTCATCCCGCCACCTCCACGCCGGCAAGCTCGGCGGCGACCTTTTCGCCGGTCAGCGGCGCCAGCAGGATTCCGTTGCGGTAGTGGCCGCAGGCCAGGATCAGGCCATCGAGGGCGCCGGGGCCGATCAGCGGCAGGTTGTCGGGGGTGCCCGGGCGCAGCCCCGCCATCGCCTCGACCAGCTCCATCTCGGCGACGTCGGGAAGCAGGCGGTAGGCCTCGCGCAGCAACTCGTGAACCCCGCCGGCGGTGACGGTGGTGTCGAAGCCGCGCTCCTCGGTGGTCGCGCCGGCGATCAGGCGGCCGTCCGCGCGCGGGACCAGGTAGATCCGCTCGGAGGCGACGATCCGCTCGCAGGGGGGCTCCCC
>DASUIY010000325.1:0-6201 GCA_036279555.1 Solirubrobacterales bacterium
AGCACGACCGCCTGCACCTCATCGACCCCGGGGTCGACGTACTGCAGCAGCGGCAGCCCGAAGGCGGCGGTCTTGCCGGTGCCGGTCTGCGCCTGCCCGATCACGTCGTGGCCGCCGAGCAGCTCCGGGATCGCCTCCTCCTGGATCGGCGTCGGGTCCTCGAAGCCGAGCTCGTCGATCGCTTGCTGAATCTGGGGCGAGAGGCCGAGCTCTTTGAAGGCGGTCATCGGGCCGGGTCCAGGAGGAGCTTGCCGGAGGTGCGCCGCGCGATCAGGTCTTCGTGGGCGCGGGCCGCCTCCGAGAGCGGGTAGACGTCGCCGACCGTGACCTCGAGCTCGCCGGCGGCGACCGCCCCGAGCAGCTCGCCGATCATCGGCGCGACCAGCTCGCGGCGGGCCAGGAGGTGGACGAGCCAGAAGCCGACCACCGACTTGGACCCGCGCAGCAGCGCCGCGGTGGAGACCTCGCGCTGTTCCCGAGAAGCGATCCCGAAGACGACCATCCGCCCCATCGGGGCGAGGATGCCGAGCTCGGCGTCGAAAGCGTCGCCGCCGCTCATGTGCAGGACCGCGTCGACCCGCTCGCCGCCGTTGGCCTCGCGGATCGCCGCGCCGAGGTCCCCCGAACGGGAGTCGACCGTGGCGTCGGCGCCGAGCCGCTCGACCAGCGCCCGCTTCTCCTCGCTGGAGGCGAGGCCGATCACCCTGGCCCCGGCCCGCTTGCCGAGCTGCACCGCGAGGCTGCCGGTGCCCCCCGCAGCGGCCTCGACCACCAGGGTCTCGCCGGGCTCGATCCGAGCGCAGCGCTGCACCAGCGCCGCCGCGGTCAGCCCCTGCAAGAGCAGCGCCGCGGCCTGGTCGTCGTCGACCTCGTCGGGCACGGGAATCAGCAGCGCCTCGGGCACGGCCACCTTCTCCGCGTAGCCGCCGCTGCCCAGCAAGGCGGCGACCCGTCGCCCGTCCGCCGTCCTCCCGCTGACCTCGGCCCCGGGAATCAGCGGCAGCGACTGCTCAGCCAAGTAGTCGTTCCGGGTCGCATGCGTATCCGCAAAGTTGATCCCGCTCCGCGCGACCTCGACCAGCACCATCCCATCCCCCGCCGCAGGGTCGTCGACCTCCCCGTAGCGCAGCACCTCAGGGCCGCCGAACTCCTCTATCCGAATCGCCTTCACGCCGCCGAGCATATTCGTCAGCCGCCGCCGCAGCTCGCGCGGGTGGCGCGGGGGAGGGGGGTCGAGGACGGACCGGGGCCCGCCCGCAGTGCCCCCCTCCCCCGCGACAGGACCCGCGCGCGACTAACCTCCCGGGCCGAATGTCGCTCACAGTTGTCGGATCGATTGCCTTTGACTCGGTCAAGACGCCCTTCGGCGAGCGCGACCGCATGCTCGGGGGGGCCGCGGTGCACTTCTCCCTCGCCGCCAGCTTCTTCACCGAGGTGCGGCCGGTGGGACCGGTCGGGGACGACTTCGGAGCGGCCGAGTTCGAGGTGCTGGAAGGCCGCGGCGTGCTCACCGACGACATCGAGCGGGTGCCCGGGGGGCAGTCCTTCTTCTGGCGCGGGCGCTACGAGTACGACCTCAACGTCGCCCACACCGAGGACACCCAGCTCGGCGTCTTCGGCGAGTTCGAGCCGAAGCTCTCGGCCGCCTCGCGGGAAGCCGACATGCTCTTCCTCGCCAACATCCAGCCCGACCTGCAACGCCGGGTGCGCGCGCAGTGCTCGGCCCGCTTCTGCGGCCTGGACTCGATGAACCTCTGGATCGACACGGCGAAGGACTCGCTGCTGGCGGCGATCGGGGAGGTCGACTGCGTCGTCCTCAACGACGCCGAGATCCGCCAGCTGACCGGTGAGCCGAACCTCGCCCGCGCCGCCCGCGCCGTGATGGGGCACGGCCCGCACGCGGTCGTCGCCAAGCAGGGCGAGTACGGCGCGGCGCTCTTCACCGCCGACGGCTTCTTCGCCCTGCCCGGCATCCCGCTCGAGGACGTGCGCGACCCGACCGGGGCCGGCGACAGCTTCGCCGGCGGCTTCCTCGGCTACCTCGACAGCCACGACGGCGAGCTCGACGAGGGGACGCTGCGGCGAGCGATGGGCTACGGCACGGTGCTGGCCTCCTTCAACGTCGAGCAGTTCGGCACCGAGCGCGTCGCCGGCCTCAGCCGCGAGGAGATCGACGAGCGCTTCTCCGAGCTGCACGCGATGACCCGCTTCGAGCCGCTGCCGGCGGCGGCCGAGTAGCGCCGTTCAGTTCTCCGGAACGCAACAGCCGGGGCAAGCCGAGCTGCGATACTGGCCGCTCCAGTTGAAACGGCTCGAGGAGAGGTGATGGCCACCGAGCAGCAGACAAGAGACGCAGCCGCCGACGGGGGCGCCGCCACCGGCAAGGAGTCCCTCACGGTCACCGACAATCGCACCGGCGAGACCTACGAGCTACCCATAGAGGACGGCACCGTGCGGGCGATGGACCTGCGGCAGATCAAGGTCGACCCCGGCGAATTCGGGATGATGGCCTACGACCCGGCCTTCACCAACACGGCCGCCTGCCGCTCGGCGATCACCTACATCGACGGCGAGGCCGGGGTGCTCGAACACCGCGGCTACTCGATCGAGCAGCTCTGCGAGCGCTCCACCTTCCTCGAGGTCGCCTACCTGCTGATCTTCGGCGAGCTGCCCACCGGGCCGCAGCTGGACCGCTGGACCTACGACATCACCCACCACACCTTCGTCCACGAGGACCTCAAGCACTTCTTCGAGGGCTTCCGCTACGACGCCCACCCGATGGGGATGCTGCTCTCGGGCGTGGGCGCGCTCTCCACCTTCTACCCGGCTGCGAAGAAGATCGACGACCCCGAGGAGCGCTACATGGCGGCGGTGCGGCTGATCGCCAAGGTGCCGACCCTGGCCGCCTTCTCCTACCGCCACAACATGGGGCTGCCCTACGTCTACCCCGAAAACGACCTCAACTTCTCCGAGAACTTCCTCTCGATGATGTTCAAGAAGACGGAAATGAAGCACGTGCCGAAAGAGAGCCTCTCGAAAGCGCTCGACGTGCTCTTCATCCTCCACGCCGACCACGAACAGAACTGCTCGACCAGCGCCGTGCGCGGCGTCGGCTCCTCCGACGTCGATCCCTACTCGGCGGTCGCTGCCGGCGTGGCGGCGCTCTACGGCCCGCTGCACGGGGGCGCCAACGAGGCGGTGCTGCGGATGCTGCGCGAGATCGAGACCGTCGAGAACATCCCCGCCTTCCTCGAGAAGGTGAAAGCCCGCGAGGCGAAGCTGATGGGCTTCGGCCACCGCGTCTACAAGAACTACGACCCGCGGGCGCGGATCATCCAGCAGCACATGGACGAGGTCTTCGAGGCGACCGAGTACAACTCACTGGTCGAGATCGCGCGCGAGCTGGAGAAGCGGGCGCTCGACGACGAGTACTTCACCTCGCGCAAGCTCTACCCCAACGTCGACTTCTACTCGGGGATCATCTACGAGGCGCTCGAGATCCCGACCGAGATGTTCACCGTGATCTTCGCCATCCCCCGCACGGCCGGCTGGGTTGCCCAGTGGATGGAGATGGTCGACGACTCCGAGCAGAAGATTTCCCGGCCGCGGCAGATCTATACCGGCGAGCGGGGGCGCGATTACATGCCGGTGGCGGATCGGGAGGGGCCCGAAAAGATCGCGGGGCCGCCGGCGCGACGTCCCAAACGGCCGCGGCGCGGGGCCTGAGCAAGCTTCCCTTCTCGGGGTTGCGTGGGGCAGGGTGCCCCTCGTCCCGACAAGTGCCGCGCTAATGAGCGCGGCACTTTGAGTATCCGCCGGTCCGAGGGGCACCCTGCCCCACGCAAGGCACCGGGTTGAAGGACGGTTACTCTGGCGCCGTGAGCGCGTGGAAGCTGACGGTGCGGGACGGTTCCGATGTCTCTCACCTGAGCTTCGATGAGCTTGGGGAGGCTGTTGAGGTGATGCGGGAGCGGGCGTTGGAGATTCGGGCTGAGGGGCCGGTGAAGGCTGTGTCTTCTCTCAGGGACTTTGCGCCGGAGGATCAGGTTCGGGCTCGGCTGCAGCTGAGCGGGAAGGGGTGGCTGCGCAGGCCGGTGGCGGGGGTCGATGTGCGGGGCGACGGGACGTTCATGCCGTTCCGGGGCGGGGTGCGGCGCGAGGAGCTCGACCCAAGCGGGCACGACACGCCGTTCGACCTCGTGCGCGAGACTCTGGAACGCGATGGCCGAAGCTGAGATTCCCAAGGGCAGCTACGCCGCCGGGCGGCGGGTGAAGCTGCCTGCTGGGGCGGAAGCGCCCTACGCGGTCTTCGTCAACGGCGTCGAGCAGCGCGAGGGCGACGACTACCGGCTCTCGGCCGGCGAGATCGTCTTCACCCGCCAGATCGTCAAGGAGAAGGTCGGCACCGGCCGCTGGCTGGCGATGTACCTCGGCCTCTTCGGCACCTACCGCAAGAACGAGACGATCGACCTCCAGTTCCAGCGCGGCGGCAAGACCGAGCTGGTCTCGGACCTGCCGGTCCAGGCCGATTAGTTGAAGAGATAGAGAACCGCGAAGGCGGCGATCACGAAGGCGCCGGCGCCGGCGATCATGCCCTTGTCCTTGGAGACCATGGCGGCGATCGAGCGGTCGTCGGCGCGGTCGTAGATCAGGTAGAGGTAGCGGAAGATGCAGTAGACGACCGGGGGGATCGTCCACATCATCTCGTTGCCGACGATCGGCGAGTCGACGGCGTAGATCGAGTAGCTGATCACGGTGCCGGTGGTGACCATGGCGACCATCTGATCGAGGAAGGGCAGCGAGTAGTGCTCGAGGACCGGGCGGCTGCTGGTTCCCTCGTGCAGCTCGGAGACCGCCTCCTGGCGGCGCTTGGTGAAGCCGAGGAAGAGGGCGATCATGCCGGTGCAGAGCAACAGCCATTCGGAGGCGTGGGCGTCGACGGCGCTGGCGCCGGCGGCGACACGGAGGATGAAGAGGCCGGCGAGGGTCATCACGTCGACGATCACGATCTGCTTGAGGCCGAGGCTGTAGGCCATCTGGGCGATCCCGTAGCCGACCACCATCACGCCGACCTCCCAGTTGACGGTGGCGAAGGCGAGGCCGATGCCGACGGCGGCCAGCAGCGGCGCGATCAGCTTCGCGGTGCTCTCGGAGAGCTCCCCCGCGGCCAGCGGCCGGAAGCGCTTCTTCGGGTGCTTGCGGTCGAGCTCGACGTCGATCAAGTCGTTGACGTAGTAGCCCGCACTGGAGATCGCGCAGAAGGAGACGAAGGCGAGCGTCGCCTCCAGCACCGCGTGCGGATCGTTGAACTTGCCCGAGAAGAGCAGACCGGCGAAGACGAAGACGTTCTTGATCCACTCCTGCGGCCGGCCGGTCTTGATCGCAGCCCGCAGCGGCGACCGGCGCGCCACGACGGGCTCATCCATCGAGGGCGCTGCCGGGACCGTCGGCTGTTCGGAGGTGATGGTTTCCACGCTTGGAGACGGAGAAGCGGAATCCCGCTTCCGGCCGGGGAGATTCAGTCGCGCAAGGGTACCGCCGCCGTCCGTCAGCCCGATGAGTCGTCCGCTCCCCTGGCGCCTTCCAGCGCTTCCAGGTCGTCTCGGTCTCGCGGTCGTTCGCTGGCCCGCTTCATCTCGAGCAGATGATCGAGCGAGCAGACGCGAACCGCGAGCCCGTCCATGTCGACATCGGTCGCGGTGGCATCCAGATCCGCGAAGGACGGGACCTGAGGCAGGCCCTGCAGGACGTCGACACGGCCGAAGTCTGTTACCACCAGCGTGCGATCCCCCGTTCTCAGGAATGGGGAGATCGCATTCGAGTCGAGCAGGCGACCGTCGACATCGACCCTCCCGCCCAGGCCCGTAAGCAGGGTGTCGAGTCGTTCCAGATTGTCGGGCGAGGAATCGGGAACGATGTCGACGTCCCGAGTGGCCCGGATGTACCCCCAGGCGTTGACCGCGAGGCCGCCGACGAGCACGAAGCGGATTTCCGCGGCGACGAGTTGCTCCAACAGCTGTCGCAGGCGAAGCGGCTGGGTCATCAGTCCTGTCGTGCGGCGCCGGTGAACGTGGAGAGGAATTCGCTCAGGGCGAGGCCCTCGGCGAGATTGACCGCGAGAGGGCGCTTGGCGTCTTCGCGCACCTGGCGCCTGCGGGCGTCCTCGTTGGCGCGCCATGGGTCGCGCTTGGGATCGACGCT
>DASUIY010000326.1:0-7790 GCA_036279555.1 Solirubrobacterales bacterium
CTGCTCGCCATGGAGGTCGAGCACGGCGAACTGATCGACTGGCGCGAGCAGGGCATCTTCAACCCGGCCCGGAACGCTTCGAAATATCTCGGCTCGACGATCTACCCCCGTCTGCACATCGCAGGATCTCGCGAGGCGCTGCAAACGGGCGTGAAGGGCGTCGGCCGCTACGTCGACCGAAAGAACACGACGTGGAAGTCGATCCTGGAATGGGCGTCGGAAAGGCGGGCCGCTCACGGCTTCACGCAGATCGAGGCTGCGTTCTATTACCTGGCCGCCGGGGTTGCGGCAACAGCGCGTGACCTTCCGGCCATGCCTGCCCTCGACACCCCCAAGCTCACGTTCTCGGCGGTCTTCGCCCAGTTGGATGACATGCTGCGACAGAACTCGGCTGGCGCGCACGAGCAGTTCGTTTTTGCCGCACTGCTTGAGGCATGGCGCGAGCAACTTGGCGAGCAGGGCGTGGTGGAGACGAAGAATCTCAACGCTTCCGACTCCTCGGCCGGGACGGCCGCGGACGTGCAGGAGAAGCATCGCGGTCAGGTGACCGAGGCATATGAGGTCACCGCCAACGACTACACGACCAAGGTCAACCAGGCAGAGGACACGCTACGCCGACATGACCTCCGTCGCGTTCACATTGTTGCTCGGGACGCTGCCAAGGCAACCGGCGACGAGATCGCCAACGCTCTCCCGACCGGCCTGGACCTGACCATCCTTGACGTGCGCGAGGAGGTCAGATCGATGCTGGCGCGGCTCGGCAAGCCGCAGCGCCGCCACGCGCTGGAACGCCTTTACACGCTGTTGGTGGACAACCAGCCGAACGACCAACTCGTCCAGGACTTCGTGTCGGCCCTCGCGGCGCGCGGGCTCACCGAGACGCCGTAGCGAGCAGCGCCGCGCGGACGGCCTTGCCGACCGCCGTAGCGAGCTTCGGCGGGACGGCGTTGCCGACCTGCGTGTATTGCGACGAGCGCCGGCCCTCAAACTCCATCCCTTGGGGGAAGGTCTGCAGGGCAGCTGACTCCGCGACGGTGATGCGGCGGGCACCGGGAACGAGTCCCACCCGGATGGCCTTCCTGTAGCCCTCACGCGGCTTTACTTGCCCTGCATCCCACAGGGTCGCGTGGTATTCGGGCACGACGCCAAGCGTGTCGATGAACGGCGTCTTGTTGCCACCCGCAGAGGCAAGAATCGTGCGCGCCGGGGCGTCGAGGTTGATCGGGCGGCCGCCACCGTTGAACAGGAGGCCGTCGAATGGGCTTGGCCGTAGATCCGGGTTCTTGGCGTAGGTGACGATGGACGGGTTCGGAACGCCAGCGGGTTCGTCGGTAAGCACTTCGCCTGCTGTCCTCCAAGCCGTCGAATGGCCGGGGCCATGCGTCGGATTCGGAAACTTGATCTGTCCCTCGCGCAGCCCCACGATGAACATGCGCTGCCGCTGCTGGGGAACGCCATAGTCGGCTGCGTTCAGAATCCTGGCCTCGACCTCGTAGCCCAACCCGTCCCCCAAGGCGTGCAGAAGGCCAAGGAAATAGGGGCGGGTCTTGCCGCGCCCCAACCCGGCCACGTTCTCGATGATGAACGCCTCAGGCTTGATGAGATCGAGCGCACGGAACATGGCAGTGAAGCCATCGCGGTCGTCCTCGTCACCACGGCGCAGGCCACCCGTGGACCACGGCTGGCACGGAGGGCCGCCGACGACGATTTTGGCCTTGCCGCGCATGGCGCGAAGCTCCCGCTCAGGGATCTCCTCTAGCCGACGACGGTCAACCTCTATGTCGTGGTGAGCCTCGTAGGTCTTGGCCGCGTCCTCCATGATCTCGACCGCCCCGACCGGGTCGAACCCCGCCGCTTGGAGGCCGATGGAAAGACCGCCCGCACCTGCGAACAGGTCAAGGACCGGAATTCGCTCACCGCCGCCGCCAGTCCCGGCGCTGGCAGCGCCCGGGCCGCCCTCGGCGGCAACTTCGGGGACGGTTACATCTACAGCCAAACCAGCAGGAACCGTCGCAGGGACAGCGGATGGCACATCACGGGCGAGCATCGTTGCCCCGCTTCGATGGGATGAACCCCGTCCCTCCCTGCGGTGGCCCAGCGGGGACGCTGCGCAAGGGTCAGAACCTACGCCTCCCTCTTGAAGCTCGAGTTGCCGAGTCGTTGCCTCAAGACCATGCCTGAAATATATTGTCTGCATTGGACGGAAAACAACAGCCCCGCATTTGCGGGGCTGTTGTGAAATAGCGAGGCTGGACTCGAACCCGGGACCATTGAGTTGTGCGCCCGCTGGGCCGGAGCGCTCAGACCCTTTCGACGATCATGGCCTTGCCCTGACCCCCGGCCACGCACATGGTCTCGATGCCGACCTGGAGATCGTCGGTCTCCAGCACGTTGAGCAGAGTGCCCATGATGCGGGCGCCGGTCATGCCGAAGGGGTGGCCGAGGGCGATCGCGCCGCCGTGGGTATTGAGCTTCTCCAGCGGGATGTCGCACTCGTCCATGATCGGGATCACCTGGGCGGCGAAGGCCTCGTTGAGCTCGACCGTGTCGACGTCGTCGATCGTCATCCCGGCCCGGTCGAGCACCTTCTTGATCGCGCCGATCGGCGCCACGCCCATGTACTCGGGCTCGTTGCCCCAGGTGGCGGCGGTGACGATGCGGGCGCGCGGGGTGAGGCCGAGCTCCTTGGCCTTGGTGTCGCTCATCAGCAAGACCGCGGCGGCGCCGTCGTTGAGCGGGCAGGAGTTGCCGGCGGTGACTCCGCCGCCGCCGAAGGCCTCGGGCAGCTCGGAGAGCTTCTCCAGGGTCGAGGAGGCGCGCGGGCCGTCGTCCTTGGCGACCTCGGTGCCGTCGGGCAGCTTGACCGGGACGATCTCGCGGTCGAAGAAGCCGTCTTCCTGGGACTTGACGGCGAGTTCCTGGGAGCGCTGGGCGAACTTGTCCATGTCGGCGCGGCTCACCTCGTAGCGTTCGGCGACGTTCACCGCGGTGTTGCCCATGTCGATGTAGGCATTGGGCTGGCCGTCGTTGCCCTGGAGGCTCGGGTTCTGGTCGGCGGCGCCGGCGGGCTCGGTGCGCTCGTTGTAGCGGCTGACCCACTCGACCCCGGCGGCGATGTAGACGTCGCCCTCGCCGGCCTTGATCGCGTTGCCGGCGTGGCGGATCGCGTCGAGGCTGGAGGAGCAGTAGCGGGAGACGGTCACGCCGTTGACCTCCTGCGGCAGCTTCTCCGACAGCAGGGAGACGATGCGGCCGATGTTGAAGGCCTGCAGGCCTTGAGGCATGCCGCAGCCGCAGAAGAGGTCTTCGATCGAGGCGGGATCGACCTCGGGGTTGCGCTCGAGCAGCTGGTCGACTACGTAGGCCGCCGTCTCGTCGGGGCGCAGTTGGGCGAGCGAGCCCTTGAAGGCCCGGCCGATCGGAGTGCGGACGGTGTCGACGATTACTGCCTCGGGCATGCGGGGTTCTCCTTGGAAGCTGGGTAGGAAAGTGGGGGCCGCAGGGTAATCGATCGGCGGCCTGCTCTAAGTTAGTGGCGCGATGTCGCTGGACGGGCTGAGGGCATGGATCGGGGTGGTCGAGCGCAAGCTCACCATGCGCACGCGCGTATTCCTGGTCCTCGTCGCGATCGCCATCGGCGGCGCAGGCGCCGGTATCTACCTCGCGATCGACGCTCGTGACAGCGCCGTGAGCGAGGCCGATCTCCAAGCGGTACGGGACGAACTTGCCGCGAACGCGGCCGCGACCGCCGGAGGCGACGTCACCCAGCTCGAAGCCGAGGTGAAAACCCTCCAGGCCGAAGTCGAAACACTGCGGGCCGAACTGGATGCCGACGGGAAAGGCGCCGCCGCCGCCCAGCAGGAACCCACCGATGACTCGGCCGCCGCCCAGCAGGGCCCCGCCGGCGGCTCGGCGGCACAGCAGGACGACGCGGCCGGTGCGACGCCGCCGCAGCAGCAGCAACAGGGCGGAGTGAAAGGACTGGTCGAACGCGCGGAGGGCGACGACGTCAAGAAGTAGGGTTCGTGTGAATCCGCACGAAGTTACCCCTTCGTGTCCCCTCACTGCGTTACATTCGCCGCAATTCGATCTCGCGAGCAACGCGAGCTCTGCCGTCTAGGCAGTGAAAGGAGGGCTCTGATGCCCGAGGGTTACTGCGTCAAGGAGCGTAAGAAGGTCGAGATCAAAGACGCCAAACAGGTGACGATGAAGAACGGCCGCCCGGCAATCCAAGGTACTTGCCCCGACTGCGGCACCAAGATCTTCAAGATCGGCAAACTCTAGGAAGACGGTGGAGACTGAGGGCGCCCACGGCCGGGTCCGGCCGGCGGGACGAGCTGGCGGATCTCGGCGAGCAGCCGGGCCGCCAACTCGGTGGGCTCCTCACCTGGCTGGGCCTGGCCGCCGGCAGGCTCGAAGAAACGAGTGCTGACCCGCGGGCGGCGGGGGAAGCGCGTGTAGCCGGTCGTGCCCTCGACCGCAACGCAGACGAGCTTCGCCTCGGGAACTTCGAGGGCGAGGCGACCCACTCCGCTGCGCGCCCGCAGAACCTTGCCGCGTGAGCGCGTCCCCTCCGGGAAGACGCCGATGCAGGCGCCACGGCGAAGTTCCTCGATCGCGTGCGCCAGGGCGTCCGCGTCCCCCGCGCCCCGCTCGATCGGTATCTGGCCCATGCCGTCGAGAACCGGGCCCAGGCCGCGCACCTTCCAGAGATCCGATTTCGCCAGCGCCTTGATCTGACGCCGGCGGATGGCCGCGACGCCGACGGTCACCGGGTCCCAGTGGCTGTCGTGATTGCCGACGACCAGCACCGGCCCGCTCTCGGGAAGCGCCTCGAGTCCCTCGACCCTGAGCCGGCCCCACAGGGCCGCCGGCCGGCACACCGCCATCGCCGTCCTGTACATCGGGCTCGGCTCGCGCAGGGACGAGGCGGGAGCGATCCGATCCTTGGTCTTTGCCGCAGCCTCCATCGGGAGCGGACCGTACTCGATCGCCGCCGTCCCTCCACAAAGCCACACCAAAGTGATGGATGTCACGTAGTCCTGGTGCACGGCAGTCGAAGGTAAGCGTCTCGTTTCTGCGCACCCCTGCGCGCGACCACCCCCGGCTGTGCCCATCCCAACTATCTAAAGTGTCAACTGTGACGCAGAAACCACTCGAGCTGATCCTCGCTCGCAACCTGATGTCTGCGCTCTCGACGCCGGCCTTCCTGGTCGACGAGGGCGGCGTCCTCGTCTTCTACAACGAAGCCGCCGGAATGCTGCTCGGCAAGCGCTTCGAGGAGCTGGGGACGGTCGGGGCGGACGAGTGGGGCTCGCTCTTCGGGCCCTTCGACGAACACGGCAACCCGATCCCCTACGACGAGCTGCCCCTGGTGGTTGCGGTCCGCAACGGCCGGCCCGCACACGCCGACTTCGAGATCAGCTCGGTCGACGGCGCCCGACACCGGGTCGAGGTCTCGGCCTTCCCGATCCTCACCGCGCACGGCTCGCAGGGCGCGATCGCGGTGTTCTGGCCCGCCGGCTCGAGCAACGGGACGGGGGCGCCGAGATGAAGGTCAAGCTCTGGGGCACGCGCGGGTCGATCCCCTCCCCGGGGCCGGAGACGATCCGCTACGGCGGCAACACCTCCTGCGTCGGCGTCACCCTCTCCGACGGCTCGATGCTGGCGCTCGACGCGGGCACGGGCATCCGCAGCCTCGGCCTCGCGCTCGCAGCCGAGCCGGCCCGGCTGCACATCCTGCTCACGCACCTCCACCTCGACCACATCCAGGGGCTGGTCTTCTTCGCTCCGGCCTTCCGCGCCCAGACCGAGATCGTCATCTGGGGGCCCGCCTCGCCCGAGGCATCGCTGCGCGACCGCATCGCCCGCTACATCTCGGCCCCGCTCTCGCCGGTCGAGGTGCGCGAGCTGCCCTGCGACGTCTCTTTCCGGCACTGCCCCGAGGCCGAGTGGGAGATCGGCCCGGCACGGATACGCGCCGCCTCCGTCGCCCATCGCGGGCCGACGCTCGGCTACAGGATCGACGACGGCGATTCCTCCCTCGCCTACATCCCCGACCACGAGCCGGCACTCGGCGCCGACATCGACGCGCTCGAGGAGGACTGGATCTCCGGCCTGGGCCTGGCGCGCAACGCCTCGCTGCTGATCCACGACGGGCAGTACACGGATGCGGAGTACCCGGACCACATCGGCTGGGGGCACTCCTCGCTCTCTCACGCGGTTTCCTTCGCTCGCCGCGCAAGCGCCGGCCGCACGCTCCTCTTTCACCACGACCCGATGCACACCGACGCGCAGCTCGACGCCCTGGGCCTCGCCGCCCGGGAGCGCTGGATGCAGGCCGGCGGGGCCGAGAACGGCATGGAGCTTGCCGCGGAGGGCACGGAGTACGAGCTGCCCGCGAGGGCGGCCAGCGCCGCCTCTGCAACCTGAGTGCCAGAAAACAGCTGGTTTGCGGTACCGCGCTACCCTGCGACGCGATGTCGTCGACTCCGGGAATCGACGCGGCGGTCGAGAGATCCGACCTGGTCAGGGACGCGCTGGAGCTCGCGCGCCGAGCCCACGCGGGCCAACTCCGCCGCGGCAGCGACGGCCGCCCCTACATCGAGCATCCGGTCGCCGTCGCCGAACTCCTGCTCGAGCACCGCTACCGCGACGAGGTGGTGGCCGCCGCATTGCTGCACGACGTGGTCGAGAAGAGCGAGACCGGCGCAGCGGAGGTGCGGGAGCGCTTTGGAGACACGGTGGGAGACCTGGTCGAGGCGCTGACCGAAGACGAGGCGATCCCCGCCTACGAGGAGCGCAAGGAGGAGCATCGCTGGCGCGTGGCCAAGACCGGCCCGGAGGCGCTGGCGATCTTCGCCGCCGACAAACTGACCAACGTGATGATGCTGCGCGAGGCATACGCGCTGATCGCAGAGAGCGTCAGCGAAGAACTCGCGGTCTCGCTCGACCTGAAGATCTACATCTGGGAGGCCGACCTCGAAATGCTCTTCGACGAGGCGCCCGACATGGACCTCACGGAACAGCTCGCCGACGAGATGGTCGGCCTCTGGGGCGATCGCTTCAGGGCCGTTCGCTCTTCGACAGACTGACCCGGCGGCGAAGCGGCAGCGCGTACCAGAAGATCGCGAACGTCAGCAGCGTCGCGGCGCTGGTGACGATGGTCGCGGCACCGCCGAACAGCACGTCGGTGATTAGCATGATCGCCCCGGTCATCGCCAGCGCCAGGCAGCCGAGACCGGCGATCGCAAGCTTGTTGGCGAGAAAGATCAGGTCGTCCTTCTGCTGCATGCGGAAGGTCATCCTGTGGTAGGCGGACGGGGAGATGAGGAGGACGGCCGAGATGGCGGTGAGGAGCAGAGTGGCGAAATAGACCCTCTCCTGGAAGGGTGTGATTTTCGTGAAGTTCTGCTGAAAGGGCACCGCGAGGAGGAAGGCGAACAGCACCTGGACGCCGGGCAGCGCCACGCGCAGCTCCTGGAGGAGCTCGCTGAGGTTGCGGTCGAGTCGTTCGCTCTCGCTCTCTTCCCTGTCCGACTGGCGATCGGCCATTTCTCCACCATAGGGGAGCGGGCGGCGCCGCGACCGTCCTCGCCATCCGCGTAGGATCGGCCGCATGGGACGGTTGGCGGTGGTTCTGGGCAGCAATGGGCTAGGGCCGGGGGGCGAGGAGGTCGCCGCAACGGCCAAGGCCCATGGAGCGATCGTGGCCCAGCGCCACGACGGCGGTGGCGCCTACACCCTCCCCCACCGCATCGACCACGCCGCCAACATGCTCGCCCTCGCCG
>DASUIY010000327.1:0-4823 GCA_036279555.1 Solirubrobacterales bacterium
TCCTGCCAGGGGGCTCAACCAACGTCGTCTGCCGCACGCTGGGCATCCCCAACGACGTGGTCGACGCCACCGAGCACCTGCTGGCGATGGTCGACGAGTGGCAGCCGCGCAAGATCGACCTCGGCATGGCCGACGGGCGCCACTTCGTCTTCTCCTGCGGGGTCGGGATCGACGCCACCGTGGTAAAGCGGGTCGACGCGCACCCGAAGCTGAAGTCCCGGGCCGGCCCCTACTACTACACCTGGGCGACCGTCTCGGCCTTCTACCGCTCCTACCTGATCAACCCGGTGCGAATGCGGGTGCGGACCGGCAGCGGCGAGGAGGCCGAGGGCGTCACCGCCCTGGCCCAGAACTCGGACCCCTTCACCTACTTCGCCAGCAGCCCGGTGCGGGTCTGCGAGGGGGTTTCGATCGACGACGGGACGCTGGCCCTCGGCGTCCTCAAGCGCGCCGCGGCGCGCGACATGCCGACGCTGATCGCGAGGCTCTTCGGCGAGCACGGCCCCGCCGCGAAGCATCGCCAGATCGACCACTTCGCCGGGATCGCCTCGGCCACGATCTCCTCGGCCTCGGAGACCAAGGACGGTGTCCTCCGGCCCTTCCCGATCCAGGTCGACGGCGACTACATCGGCGAGAAAACCGAGCTGAGCCTCAAGGTCGACCCCGGCGCCCTGACGATCGTCTCCTGAGGGGGAGTCAAGCCATGCAAGGGCGCAGGGAGCGTGGCGTGCTCTGCACGCGAGCGACCGAGGACGCCGCATGGCGCCGGCTATCGCTCAGGAGGGCGTGATTCGGTAAGCGTCGAAGACACCCTCGACGTTACGCAGCCGGGCGATGCACGCCTTCAGCTGCTCGGTGTCGCCCACCTCGACGACGAAGCGGTTTTTCACCATCGGGTGGTTGGTCGCGCAGCTTGCGCCGAGGATGTTGATCCCGGCCTCCGAGAAGGTGCGCGAGAGATCCTCCAGCAGGCGAGTGCGATCGTAGGCGTCGATCTGCAGCTCGACCCGGTAGGAGGACTCGTTGTCGCCGTCCCAGCGGACGTCGACGAAGCGTTCGGGCGCGCGCATCAGCGCCTTCATGTTCTTGCAGTCGCTGCGGTGGATGGTGATCCCGCGCCCGAGCGAGACGTAGCCGGCGATCTCGTCGCCGGGGACCGGCCGGCAGCACTTGGCCAGGCGCACCGCGACGTTGCCCGAGGCGCCCTTGACCTTGATCCCGAAGTTGGCGGCGTCCTTGGTGCGCCGCGCCTTGTCCTCATGGGGGCCGGAGAGGCCGAGCGGGTCGGCCTCCTCGACCGCCTCCCCGGCTTTCAGCCGCTGCATCAGCTTGTTGGCGACCGCCTTGGTCGAGACCTTGCCCTGGCCGAGGGCGATGTAGAACTCGGTCGCCTTGCGGAAGCCCATCTCGCGGATGACGTCGACCAGCAGCGGCGAGGCGGCGACTTTCTGCATCGGCAGGCCGCGCGTTCGCAGGGCTTCCTCGAGGCCTTCGCGCCCCTTCCGCTCGGCGTCCTCGCGGCTCTCCTCTTTGAAGAAGGCGCGGATCTTGTTGCGCGCGCGGCTGGTCCGCACCAGCTTCAGCCAGTCGCGCGAGGGACCGCGCTTCTGCTTCGCGGTCAGCACCTCGACGATGTCACCGGAGCGCAGCTGGTAGTGGAGGGGCACGATCGAGCCGTTGACCTTGGCGCCGACGCAGGCGTGGCCGACGTCGGTATGGACCGCGTAGGCGAAGTCGAGCGGGGTCGAGCCGGCCGAGAGGTTCTTCACCTCACCCTTCGGCGTGAAGACGAACACCTCTTCCTCGAAGAGGTCGACCTTGAGCGACTCGAGGAACTCGGCCGGGTCCTGGTCCCCCTCGGACTCGACCAGCTGGCGCAGCCAGGTCATCTTCTCCCGCTGCGGGTCCTCCACCTCGCCCTCCTTGTAGGCGACGTGGGCGGCGATCCCGTACTCGGCGAGCTTGTGCATCTCCTCGGTGCGGATCTGGATCTCCAGCGGCTTGCCCTCGGGCCCGATCACCGTCGTGTGCAGCGCCTGGTACATGTTCGCCTTCGGCATCGCGACCCAGTCCTTGAAGCGACCGGGCAGCGGCTTCCAGAGCGAGTGGATGACGCCGATCGCGCCGTAGCAGTCCTTGACCGAGCCGACGATCACACGCATCGCGGTGAGGTCGAAGATCTCGTTGAACTCCCGCCCCTTCTTGGTCATCTTCGTGTAGATCGAGTAGAAGTGCTTGGCCCGGCCGGAGATCTCGGCCTCGATCCCGACCTGGAGCAGCTCGCCGGCGAGGAAGCTGCCGGCGTCCTCTACATAGCTCTCGCGCTCGTCGCGCTGCTGGGCGACGAGCTGCTTGATCTCGGCGTACTTGCGCGGGTGCAGGGTGGCGAAGGCGAGGTCCTCGAGCTCCCACTTGATCGCGTGGATCCCCAGCCGGTGGGCCAGCGGGGCGTAGATCTCCAGCGTCTCGCGCGCCTTCGCCAGCTGCTTCTGCTTCGGCAGGGCGCCGAGCGTGCGCATGTTGTGGAGGCGGTCGGCCAGCTTGATCAGGATCACCCTGATGTCGGTGGCCATCGCCACCATCATCTTCCGGTAGTTCTCCGCCTGGCGCTCGTCGCGGCTCTCGAAGGTGATCCCGGTCAGCTTGGTGACGCCGTCGACGAGCTGCGCTATCTCGGCCCCGAACTCCGACTCGATCTCCTCGAGGCTGGCGCTGGTGTCCTCGACGGTGTCGTGCAGGAGGGCCGCGCAGAGAGTCTGGGTATCGAGCCGCATCCCGGCGCAGATCTGGGCGACACCCACCGGGTGGGTGATGAACTCGTCGCCCGAGCGCCGCAGCTGGTCGGCGTGGCGATCGCAGGCGAAGTCGAAGGCGCGGGTGATCGCTTCGCGATCGACGTCCGTGGCCGGAGCCGTGGCGACGCCCTCGGGTGCGCCGTCTCCGTTGCCATCCTCGCCCGGCAGGGAGTCGAACTCCTCGACCACGGCGAAGAGGTCGCCCAAGAGCTCCTGGTTCGCTACGGCTGTCTCTGTCCTTCGAGGAATCGGCTTGCCTCCTGATGGCGGGCGCTGTAGGCGCGAAACGACGCCGAGCGCTCGAGATCGGTCCCCTCTGAGGATACGACCCCGACCTCCCCTGCGCCCCCGTCCGGCGCTCCCTGAACCAGGCCGAGCTCGGCGAGGACGCGGAAGCAGCGGGCGGCGGTCTCGGCTCGCCGCGGGTGCGGCCCGCTCCCCAGCAACGCCTCGCGCAGGTCCCCCCCGCTCGCAACGCCGGCCTCGCGCAGATCGCGAAAGGCGGTGATCAGCGTCGTCCGCTGGGCGAGCTGCTCGCCGATCGCGCTGAGCGCGAAGCGCCACTCGGCCTCCCCCCAGACGCGATGCAGATGCGAGCCCTCGGCTGTCGCGCGGGAAGCGAATCGGGCCAGATGAGGGAATGGCGGGGGGTCGACGAGCACGACGTGGGAGAACTCGGCGGCAAGGCCCGGATCGCGCTCCAGCTCGAGGTAGTCGGCCAGGCGCACTCCCTCACGGGCCATGCCCTCCCGCAGCACGGCGTCGGCGCAGAGAGCGAGAACGCTCTCCCCGCATGAGGCAAGCTCCCCGACGACGGCGGCCGGCGCGTTGGCGCTGGTCAGGACGGCCCGCTCGTACGTCCCGGGCGGGACGGAGGGCGCGGGCGGCCACTCGCCCGGGTCCAATGACAACTCGGCCTCGAAGCGCCGCCACCACTCCTCAGCCTCGAGCGGCCCGCCTGCTCCATCGCGCGGGTAGACCTCTCGCAGCACGACCTGCGGCTCGACCGCCCCGTTCCAGCGATTGACCTCTAGACGCACCGCGACGTCGACCAGGTCCTCCTCCCCCACCCCCAGGGTCGGACGCCCGAACGCCACCCCGAGCGCGCGGTGCGAGCCGCTGTGAAGGCTGAAGCGCGCGTGCTTCCCTTCCCCGATCGAACGCACGTCCCTGACCCGAGCCGACGGCACGAGCAGCCGCACCCCTGGGTTGCCCATCCCAAACGGCGCCAGCTGCTTCAGCTCCTCGGCCAAATCCAATCCGAGCGACGCGCCCCCCACCATCGCATCGATCCGCTCCGTCCGCTTCAAATCCTCTGGCCCGAGCACGCTCGCCGCATGGGCGGCGAACGCCTCACGGAAAGCATCGAGCCGATCCGCCTCCAGCTCCAACCCCGCCGCCGCCTTGTGCCCCCCGAACTGCACCAGGTGCTCAGAGCATGCCTCCAATCCGGCAAGCAAGTCGAACCCAGGAATGCTCCGCCCCGACCCACGCCCCTTCCCCTCGCCATCCAGCGAAATCACCACCACGGGCCGGTGGTGCTTCTCCACCAGCCGCGAAGCAACGATCCCGATAACGCCCGGATGCCAGCCCTCGCCCGCGAGCACCAATCCAGGTGCCTCCCGCAGATTCTCCGGCAGCTCCCGCAGCGCCAATTCAGCCTCGTTCGCAACCTCCCGCTCAGCAGCCCGCCGCTCCCCGTTTGCCCGACTCAGCTCAACCGCGATCTCCTCGGCCCGCCCCTCGTCCCCGGTCAAAAACAGCTCGACCCCCGCATCGGCCCGATAAAGCCGCCCCGCCGCATTGATCCGCGGCCCCAGCCTGAACGCCAGGTCCCCCTCGTCGAGCTCGCTCGGATCGCATTTGGCCGCCTTCAGCAACGCCCGCATCCCAGGACGCCGAGCCCGCCGTACCTCCTCAAGGCCTCGCTTCACAAGAGAACGGTTCTCACCCACGAGCGGCACCACGTCAGCCACGGTCGCGAGCGCCACGAGATCAAGATCGGTGTCGGCCCCAGCAGGGGCACCG
>DASUIY010000328.1:0-4010 GCA_036279555.1 Solirubrobacterales bacterium
GTGGCCGGCTCCGGGGTGACCCCCGTCATGGCCATGCTGCGCACCCTCGACCGGCGCGGCACCATGCCCGACGTCGTCATGCACTACTCCTCGCCGACGCCGGAGCGGATGATCTTCCGCGACGAGCTGGCCGCGCTCGAGGCACGCCACGACGACCTCACCGTGCACCGCCTGCACACCGACGTCGACGGCATGCTCGAGCTCGCCGACCTCGACCGGATCTGCCCCGACTGGCGCCAGCGGGAGACCTGGGCCTGCGGGCCGGGCCCGATGCTGGACGCGATCTCGGAGCACTTCGAGTCGGCCGGGCTCGCGGAGCAGCTGCATCTCGAGCGGTTCTCCCTCAAGCTCGCGGGGGACGGCGGCGAGGGTGGCACCATCACCTTCCGCACCTCCGGGAAGTCCGCCGACGCCGACGGCGCCACGACGGTTCTCGAGGCCGGCGAAGAGGCCGGCGTCGGCATGCCCTTCGGCTGCCGGATGGGCATCTGCCACACCTGCGTGGGCAGGCTCTGCAAGGGGGAGGTGCGCGACCTGCGCACCGGCAAGGTCCACGGCAGCGAGGGAGAGATGATCCGCACCTGCGTCAACGCCCCCGAAGGACCGATCGAGATCGCGCTTTGAAAACCGACGAAAGGAAGACGATGAACGCAACGACTGTTGAGGTCGAGAGCCCGCTCGCACACCTTTCCGAGGAGCAGCTGGAGGAGCTGGCCCGTGAGCTCGACGAGATCCGCGACCGGACCTTCGCCGACCTCGGCGAACGCGACCGGCGCTACATCGAGAGCATGATCGCGATGCAGCGCCGCCTCGCGGTGATCGGGCGCGTGCTGCTGCTCGGCGCCCGCTACCGCCCGGCCAAGATCGCCGGCACCGCCGCCCTCTCGATGTCGAAGATCCTCGAGAACATGGAGATCGGCCACAACGTCCTGCACGGGCAGTGGGACTGGATGAACGACCCCCAGATCAACTCCTCCACCTGGGACTGGGACACGGCCTCCACCGCCGAGGCCTGGAAGCACTCGCACAACTACGTCCACCACACCTTCACCAACATCCTCGGCAAGGACAAGGACCTGGGCTACGAGATCATGCGGATCGACCCGCAGCAGAAGTGGCACCCGGTCTATCTCGCGCAGCCGCTCTACAACCTGCTGCTGATGGCGTTCTTCGAGTGGGGGGTGGCCCTCCATGACCTCGATTTCGAGGCGATCCGCAAGGGCCGCAAGTCCAAGGCGCAGGTGAAGCGCGAGCTGGCGGGGATCCGCGAGAAGGCGAAGAGCCAGATCGTCAAGGACTACATCGCCTGGCCGCTGCTGAGCGGCCTGGCGATGGCCGCTCTCGACGCCGGCCTCGAGGCCCGTGGCGCCGCTGGGCGCCGCGGTGGGCTGGCCGGGGCCCTGAAGCGTGCCCTCGGCGGCGGCCGGAGCTCCTACCGGGCCGCGGCGTCGGCGAACGCGTCGGCGAACATCGTCCGCAACGTCTGGGCCTACGCGATCATCTTCTGCGGCCATTTCCCCGATCAGACGCACACGTTCAAGCCCGAGGAAGTCGAGGACGAGAGTCGCGGCGGCTGGTACGTGCGTCAGCTGACCGGGGCGGCGAACATCGAGGGCAGCCCGCTCTTCCACGTCGCCAGCGGCAACCTCGGCTACCAGGTGGAGCACCACCTCTTCCCCGACCTGCCGAGCACCCGCTACGCGGAGATCGCGCCGCAGGTGAAGCAGGTCTGCGAACGCTACGGCCTCCCTTACAACAGCGGTCCCTTCGTCCAGCAGCTCGGCATGGTGCAGCGGACGATCCTGCGTCTCGCCTTCCCCGGTGGGACACCGCGCCCCAAGCCCGGGCCGTACCGGCGGGAGGACCACCCCGCTCTGTGAAGCTGCGCCGGTGCTGATCCTGCTGCCGCCCTCCGAAGGCAAGGCCGAGCCCGAGGCGGGCGAGCCGGTCGACCTCGACTCGCTCGCCTTTGCCGCCGAGCTCGGCGAGCGCCGCGCCGCCTTGCTCGACAAGCTCGATCCTCATCTGCGCGAGGCGCCGGCCGCGCCCGCAGCCGAGGTCTACACCGGCGTCCTCTACCAGCGCCTCGACCTTCCCGGCCTGCCGGCCGCAGCGCGCCGGCGGGCGGCGAAGCGGGTTCTTATCGCAAGTGCGCTCTGGGGATTCGCCCGTCCCGGGGACCGCATCCCCCGCTACCGCCTGCCGCCGTCGGCGAAGCTCGACGGCATCGGCCCGCTCGCCGCCTGGTGGCGCGACTCGCTGAGGGTGGCGCTGCCCGACGAGCCCGGCGAGACGATCGTCGACATGCGCTCCGGCGCCTACGTCGCGGCCTGGAAGCCGAAGAAGGCGCAGCTGCTGTCAGTGCGGGCATTTCGCGAGGTGGGAGGGGGGCGCAAGGCCGTGTCGCACATGGCCAAGGCCGTTCGCGGCGAGGTCGCCCGGGCGCTTCTCCTCGCCAAGTCAGAGCCGAAGAGCTCCGAGCAGGTCGCCGCAGTCGCTCGGGACGCGGGCTTCGAGGTGGAGCTGACGCCGGCGAGCCTCGACGTGATCGTCAGCTGAGTGCCAGCTGCGGCCAGCCGGACGGCTCGTCCAGGTCGATCCGCGGCAGCGTTGCGACCCGGATGCCGGAGAGCGCCTCGATCGTCTCGCGATTGGACCGCTCGATCTCGCTCGGCGACTCCGGCCAGGGGGTGAGGACCACCAGCTCGACGGTCAGGCCGGCGGCGCGCGCGGCTTCGACCGTCAGCAGCGTGTGGTTGATCGTGCCGAGGCCGGGAGGGGCCGCGACCACGACCGGAAGGTCGAGGTCCACGGCGAAGTCGCGGATGAGGTACGTGCCGGAGAGGGGGACGAGCAGACCTCCCACCCCCTCGCAGACGAGCACGTCGGCGCTCGCTGCTGCGGTGCGGGCGGCGGCGAGCAGTCGCTCGGGATCGATCTCCTCGCCGGCGAGCGCCGCGGCGAGGTGTGGCGAGGCGGGCGGCCCATACCGGTAGGGCGCAATCTCCTCGTCGCTTTGCACCGACCCGGCGGCTCTCCGCAGCAGTGCGTGATCTGGCTCCCCGTCTTCGTAGAGGCCGGTGACGGCGGGCTTGAAGACGGCGACCATCTTGCCTTCGGCGGCGAGGGTGCGGGCGATGGCGGCGGCGACCACGGTCTTGCCGACCTCGGTGCTCGTGCCTGTGACGAACACGCCCCGCAAGGCTCAGGCGGCGATGGGCACCGGGGTTGCCGCGATCCCCATCTCGCGCGCCGCGGCGCCGACCAGCTTCGCGGCCCGTTCCAGCTCGCCGGCGCGGTGGGTCGCCATCACCGTGAAGCGCAGGCGCGAGGAGCCCTCGGGCACGGTCGGCGGGCGGATGCCCTGGGCGAAGACGCCTCGCTCCAGCACACGCTCGCAGAGCTCCATCGTCTGCGAGGCGCCGCCGACGGCGACCGGCACGATCTGCGTTGCCGAGCCGCCTACGGCCAGCCCCTCGGCGGCGAGCGCCGCTCGCAAGGTCGCCGCGTTGGCGGCCAGTTGCTCGACCCGGCGTGGGTGGGACTCGAGCAAGTCCAGCGCCGCCAGGCTCGCCGCGACGACGGGTGGCGGGGGCGCGGTCGAGAAGACGAAGGGCCGCGCGGCGTTGACCAGGTACTCGGTCAGCTCGCGGCCGGCGCAGACGTAGGCGCCGTATGAGCCGAGCGCCTTGCCGAGCGTCCCCATCACGACGTCCACCTCGCCGGCGAGACCGGCGGCGGCGACCGAGCCGCGCCCACCGGGCCCCAGCGCCCCCGTTGCGTGGGCCTCGTCGACCATCAGGCGGCACTCGTGCCGCCTCGCCAGCTCCGCCAGCTCTTGCAGGGGTGCGACGTCGCCGTCCATCGAGAAGACTCCGTCGGTGACGATCAGCGAGGCGCGCTCCCCGGCCTCGCGCAGCCCCCAGGCGAGGTGCTCGACGTCGCCGTGGCGGTAGACGAAGGTCTCGGCGCGGGAGAGGCGGCAGCCGTCGATGATGCTGGCGTGGTTG
>DASUIY010000329.1:0-4013 GCA_036279555.1 Solirubrobacterales bacterium
ATCGCCGGCCTAATTAGGCCGGCGATTGTCAGGGCGAGGGGCATCCCCTCGACGCTCCTCCTCGGCCTCACCGCTCCAGCAACGGCTCCCCAGCCAAGCCGTCGGCGTCGACATCGCACAGCTCGGCCACCGTCGCAGCGATATCGGTGATCCGAGCCGGCCGACCCAGATCGCGGACCCGAGCCGAGCCCGGCGCGAGGATGGCCCAGGCGTCGCCGTCGGTGTGGTTGCCGGTACGACCGCTGCCGAAGCCCTGCCGGCGCACCGTGCCGAAGCGCGGTGAGTCCAAGGCGTCGATCGCGACCGAGGACGTCGGACGCCAGCGCACGACGAGATCCGGGAGGCGGTCCGCCGCGCTTCCCGGCCAGCGCTCGGGGACGCGGTCCACCGAGGCGATCGCGGGCTCGCCATCGGGGTCGCGGTAGTCGGCCAGGCCGTCGGCGATCAGGGCCATCAGCTCGTCGCCCTCAGCGCCGTCGACGATCCCGTCTCGCTCCCTCCCCCGCAGGTTGAGGCGCACGTAACCCTGGTTGTCGGCGGGGTGGGCGAAGGCGCGGGTCGTCGACCAGTCGACACCGCGCAGCTCGAGCCGCGCGGTGACCTCCAGCGCGAGACGATCCGGCATCGCCGCGGCGATGGCGCCCCGGGCGCGTCCCGAGAGCGCCGCCCGCAGGCGCCACATCGCCCCCGAGTCCGAGTCGTTGCCGCCGCCCTCGCGCGGGGCGTCACCCAGGACGGCCGCGAGCATGCCGGGGAGCATGTCGGCGCGACTCGCGTTGACGCCCATGCCGAGGACCGAGCACATGATCAGGTCGGCCTCCTCGGGCAGCGCCTCGAGAACCCGGCCCAGTTGCGCGTCGACCTCGGCGTAGACGTCCCCAAGCGCGCACCCCAGCCGCTCGCGCTCCGCATCGCCGAGATCGTCCTCGTCCAGGTAGGGCGGCACTTCCCAGAGGCGGTGCCCGGCCAGGTGCGGCGCGGCGAAGGTGAGCCAGACGAGGTCGAACCGGCGCTCGGCCAGCAACTCGATCGCGGCATCGGCGACGCGCGCCGGGGCGGCGAGGAAGCGCTCGCGCAGGCGGCGCAGCTCGGCCGGGCGCTGGGCGCCGAAGACCTCGGTCACGTCTGGTGGGCGGCCGCGACGTCGCCGGAGGCGGCGGTCCGCCCCGTCCGGCTTCGCCCAGCTGCCGAGCACGACGCGCTCGCGCATCCCCCAGCCACAGACGAGCACCCCCTCGGCGGCCTCCGGCGCGTGACACTCGTAGGGATCGATCGCCAGCGTGCTTCTCCCCCGGCGAGCGAGCCGCTCCCAGATCGCCGGGGCCGCCCCGAACTCTGCGGCGAGCCGGATCGATTGCCCGGCGGGCGACCACTGGAAGGGGTAGAAGAGGCCGTGGTCGCCGACCTCGACGCCCCGGTAGAGCGACTGGTAGGCGCTCGCCGGGAAGTGCTCCGCCGGGCCCTCCAGATCGATGCCCCTGCCCCGCGCCCGCAGCGCCTCCAGGTTGGGCAGCCGGCCTTCGGCGCCCAGCCGGGCAAGCAGGTCCACGCTTGCGGCGTCGAACTGCAGGACGGCGATCACGCCGGGTCGCCCACCGGTTCGGCATCGTCGAGTCCGACGCCGGTCACGGTGACCTCGGCGCCCCCCAGCCGGGCCGATTCCCGGGCAGCCTCGACGACGGCCATCGCGACCACTCCGTCGTGCGCGCTCGCCAGCCGGCCGGCCTCGCCGTCGCGTATCTGGGCCGCGAGGGCGAGCAGCTGGCGGCGCAGCGACAGGGCGAGGGGCGGTGTCCCTCCGCGCAGGGTGGCCAGGCGAGAACGCATCCCGCCGAGCGAGCTGGAGGCTACGGGCCGCCCGCCCCGGTCGCGAACCTCGACCAGCTCCGCGTAGCGGCGGTCGGTCGCGCAGCGCAACCGAGCCCGCGCCCTGCCCAGCTCCAGCCACAGCTCGACCCGCTCCCGCTCGAGCACCACCGCGCGCACGGCGATCGGTGCGGAACCGGCGAGGTGCCCGGCGAGGTCGATCAGGTGCGTGCCGGCGTCGAGCAGCGCCTCGTCTCGGCACGCGTGCGCATCCCAGTCCCGCTGCCGGAAGCGCAGCTCCAGCTCCATCTCCAGCCAGCCATCGGCAGGAATCGAGGCCGCCAGCGCACGCCCCTGCAGGAAGCGGCGGTTGAAGCCGATCGCGGGGAGAGGATCGAGCCGGGCGAGGCGTAGAGCTCCGGCAAGGTCGGTGGCCGGTGGCTTCTCGATCAGGCAGGGCACGCCAGCCTCGGCCGCAAGCGACGCCGAGGCGACGTGATCGGTGGCCGGGGTTGCGACGAGGAGGGCGTCGACTTCACCCGCGGCGAGCATCGGCCCAACCGCCTCGAACCGCGATGCGCCGTCGAGCCCGGCGAGGAGCCCGGCCGCACGCGCCGGGTCGGGATCGGCGACCGCCGCCAACCGGACCTCGGGCAAGCCCCCGAGCGCGGGCAGGTAGCCGCGTTCGGCGATCCGGCCGCAACCGGCAATGCCCAGCCGCAACGGCTCGGGGCTCATCGCCGCCCCTCGCGCAGGTGGACCGCGATCGCGGCCGGCACGGCTGCGATCGCGGTGAGCTGGTGCACGACGTGAAGGCCGATGCCCGCCAGCAACAGCGACGGCCCACCCCGCCGGGCAAGGAGCGCGTAGAGCCGGCGGTTGAGCGCGACGAGGGCGAGCAGCGCCGCGAGTGCGGCGCGTGGCCGGCGGATCAGGATGGCGCCGACGAGCAGCGCGCTGGCGAGGGCACCGAACCGGTGTCGCCAGCCGAGGTTCAGCGCCATCGCCCCCCGGCGCTCCCGCAACACCAGTCGCACCCAGGGCACACCGCGGCGCGAGAAGTCGGTCCGCACCATGCTCAGCGGCGTCCACGCCTTCAGGTGGCAGCCGCTGATCGCGGGATCGAGCAGGATCCGGTGGCCGCTGCCGCGCAGGCGCATGCCGAGGTCGATGTCCTCGACGCTGGCCCCGGGGAAGCGGGCTTCGTCGAAGCCTTCGACGGCCTCGAAGGAGTCCCGCCGAATCGCGCCCAGGCCAGCCCAGAAGGTCTCCGCCTCCCCCGCCGAGCTGGCATGGACGTGGTGGTGGAGCAGGTTGCGGAAGCGGGAGGTGAGCCCGGGCGCCGCGGGCTCCTGGTCGTAGGCCCCGAAGACCGCGGCCAGGGCGGGGTCGGCGGCGAAGTGCCGCTCGATCCTCGCCAGCGCGTCGGGATGCACCTCGACATCGGAGTCGACGAAGACGAGCAGCTCGGCACCCGAACGAGCCGCGCCGGCATTGCGCGCCTGCGCGGGGCCGGCCCCCGCGGGCTCGCTCTGGACGACGGTCTCGTCAGGCTGGCGCTCGCCGGCGGCGAGCGCGGCGAGGCACCGGTCGAGGGTCGCGGGAGCGTCCCCCGCCGGGATGACGACGGCGATCGAGGCCCGGCCCCCGCCTCCGAGGCTGGAAGAGACGCTCATTAGGGATACCTAATAGCATCTTCGCCCCGCCCGCGCATGCCAGGCTCCTCAGCAGACACTCCCCCCGTCGCAGTGCTCGGAGCCGGCCCCGCCGGGCTCACAGCCGCCTACATGCTCACAGCGCGGGGCCAGCCGACGGTCGTCTTCGAGGCGAGCGAGGAGATCGGCGGCCTCGCCCAGACGGCCGTTCGAGACGGCAACCGGTTCGACCTCGGAGGCCACCGTTTCTTCACCAAGAGCGCCGAGGTGGCGGCGCTCTGGGAGGAGATCCTCGGGCCCGAGCTGCTGGTCCGCCCCCGGCTCTCGCGCATCTACTGGCGCGGTCGCTTCGTCGAGTACCCGTTGCGCGCGGGCGACGTGATCGCCAGGATCGGGCCGTTCGAGGTGGTCCGCTGCGCCGCCTCCTACGCCCGCGCGCGAATCCGCCGGGCGCAACCGGCGGAGAGCTTCGAGGACTGGGTCTCGGCGCGCTTCGGCGAGCGGCTCTTCCAGCTCTTCTTCAAGACCTACACCGAAAAGATCTGGGGCGTG
>DASUIY010000330.1:0-2582 GCA_036279555.1 Solirubrobacterales bacterium
GCCGCCAACGAGACGGTGGACTGGCACCCGGAGCACATCAAGCACGGGCGCTTCGGGCGCTGGCTGGAGAACAACGTCGACTGGGCGATCTCGCGCGAGCGCTACTGGGGCACGCCGCTGCCGGTCTGGCGCTGCGCCGACAGCGGCTGCGGGGGGCTCGAGTGCATTGGCTCGGTCGCCGAGCTGCGCGAGCGCGCCAAGGGGGAGGTGCCGGAGGACCTGCACCGCCCATACATCGACGAGGTGACACTCGACTGCGAGAAGTGCGGCGGCGAGATGCGCCGGGTCGAGTCGGTGATCGACACCTGGTATGACAGCGGCGCGATGCCCTTCGCGCAGTTCCACTACCCGTTCGAGAACGAGGAGCTGTTCGAGGAGCGCTTCCCCGCCGACTTCATCTGCGAGGCGATCGACCAGACGCGCGGCTGGTTCTACACCCTGCTGGCCGAGTCGACGCTCCTCTTCGACACCTCCAGCTACCGCAACTGCGTCTGCCTCGGCCTCATCCTCGACCCCGAGGGCCAGAAGATGTCGAAGAGCAAGGGCAACGTGGTCGAGCCCTGGGAGGTGATCGACGCCCACGGCGCCGACGCCTTCCGCTGGTACTACCTGACCGCCCAGCAGCCCTGGTCGGGCTACCGCTTCTCGGTCGGCACGGTCGGCGAATCGGTGCGCCAGTTCCTGCTGACCCTGTGGAACACGTACTCCTTCTGGGTGCTGTACGCGAACGCGGAGAACCTCGGCCCTGCCGACTTCGACAGCTCGCCCCAGCCGACCGACGACCTCGACCGCTGGGCCCTTTCCAAGCTTCAGTCCACCGTCGCCACCGTCCGCGAGCGCATGGACGAGTTCGACTGCACCACCGCGGGGCGGGCGATCGCCGAGTACGTCGAGGAGCTCTCCAACTGGTACGTGCGGCTCTCCCGCCGCCGCTTCTGGGAGGGCGACCGGGCCGCCTTCGAGACCCTCCGCCACTGCCTGCTGGAGACGGCGGCGCTGCTCGCGCCCTTCACCCCCTTCCTCGCCGACGAGATCCACCTCAACCTCGCGGGCGGTGAGGGCGAGGAGCTGGGCGAGCTGCCCGACTCAGTTCACCTGCGCGACTTCCCCGAGCCCGACCCGGCCCTTGCCGACCCCGAGCTGGAGGCCGCGATGGAGGCCGTCCGTCTCACGGTCGAGCTCGGCCGCGCCGCCCGCGCCCAGGCCAAGGCCAAGGTGCGCCAGCCGCTGCGCCGCGCCGTGATCGTCGCCAACGACGCCGAGCGCGAGGCGATCGAGGCGCGCGCCGATCTGGTCACCGCCGAGCTCAACGTCAAGGAGCTCGACTTCGTCTCCGAGGAGGCGGACCTGGTCAGCTACGCGGTAAAGCCCAACTACCGGGCGCTCGGCCCGCGCTTCGGCAAGCGCATGCCGCAGGTCGCCGCCGCGGTCGAGGCGCTCGACCCGGTCCACGTCGCCAAGGTGATGGCGGGTGGCGGCGAGGTCGGCATCAACGTCGACGGCGACGAGCACACGATCGGGCCCGACGAGGTCACCCTCGCCCTGCAGCCCCTGGAGGGCTACGAGGTCGAGGCCGAGGCCGGCCACGCGGTCGCCCTGCAGCTCGAGCTCGACGACGAGCTGCGCCGCGAGGGCCTCGCCCGCGAGATCGTCCACGCCGTCCAGAACGCCCGCAAAGCCGCCGGCCTCGACATCTCCGACCGGATCGAGCTCAGCCTCGGCGGCGACGAGGAGCTGCTCGCCGCCGCCCGCGCCCACGAGCCCTACATCGCCGGCGAGGTTCTTGCCACGGCGGTCGCCTACGACGTCGCCGAGATCGCCCCGGTCCGCGTCGACGGCCGCGACCTGCGGATCGCCGTCTCGCGCGCCCTGCCCGGCGCGGGTTAGTGGCAGAAAGTTTCGAGAGATTTGACTCTCTGCGCGGCCTGCGTGCGGCCGGAACGTTTACGGTGCAATCATGCACCTGATGAGAGAGACTTGGACCGATGCGCGGCTGGACGATTTCCGGGTTGAAGTCAATCGCCGATTCGACAAGGTCGAAGGCGAAATCGCCGAGCTGAGAGACGAGGTCAAAGAGCTGCGCAGCGAAATGAAAGCCGGATTCGAATCGCTCCACAGGACCATGGTCCACAGCTCCGTCGCGCTCTCCGCATCCTTCATCGCTGCCTTCGCGGCGATCGCCACCCAGCTCTAGCGACCTGTGGAGGCTTCAGTCCTCGGCCGGCTCGCCGATGATGAAGTCGGTCTTCTTCGAGTCGGAGAACTTCACCCAGCAGTGCTCGGGGGCGGCGCCGGCCACCTCGACCAGCGCCGCTTCGATCCGCTTGGCGATCTCCGCCTTCTGCTCGTCGGAGCGTCCCTCGAACCAGTGGACTTGGACGAAGGGCATGCGACGCTCTCCCCTCGCCCGCTAGGCGAGCGCCGGCTCCAGCTCGGCCTCGAGGCGACGCTTGGGCATCGCACCGATCACCTTCTTGGCGATCGCCCCGTCCTTGAAGAGGATCAGGGTCGGGATCGAGAGGACCTCGTACTGAGCGGCGGTCTGCTGGTTCTCGTCGACGTTGACGCTGACGATTTTCAGG
>DASUIY010000331.1:0-2240 GCA_036279555.1 Solirubrobacterales bacterium
CGGTCGAAGAGGACCATCTCGCCGGCCGCCGGCAGGTGCGCCACATAGCGCTGGAAGTACCACTGCGTCCGCTCACGGTCGCTTGGCATACCGAGCGCGACGGTGCGGACCACTCGCGGGTTGGTGCGCCCAGTGATCCGCTTGATCACGCCACCCTTGCCCGCGGTATCGCGACCCTCGAACAGAACGACGATCTTCAAGCCCTCCTGCACGATCCACTCCTGCAGGCGCACCATCTCGACCTGCAGCCGCTTCAGCTCCTGCTCGTACTCGGCGCGAGTCAGGACCTTCGTCTTCACGACCTCACCCTACGCCGCTGAGTGTTTGACCTCGGCGAGGAACGGAGTTAGATAGCGCCCGACGAGCTTGTCCTTCTCGCCGCCGTCCCACGGCGCCACCTCGCTGACGCTCGAGGTTTCGCCGTGCCCTCCCGAGAGATAGCCAGAGAGGTACAGCGGCTTAGCGCCGGTCCAGAGCACCCCGCGCAGAATTGGATCAAGGGGCTTGGCTTCGAGGTCGGCGCCGAGCTCGGCCGCTATCGCTTCCGCGGCCACGTCTGCCTGTTGGGTGGCGATGCCGCCCTGCTTGACCGGGAAGGTCGTCGCGTCGCCGGCGGCATAGGCGTGCTTCATTCCTCGCACGCAACCGTGGTCATCGACGGGCACGAACCCGGCGAGGTCGGTGGGAACGCCGCCGATCCTGCGGCCCTCCATGCGAGGCAGGCCGAGGACCGCGTCGGCCTCGACAGCCGCTTCCGGCGATACGACAAGGCTGCCCTCCTCGAAGTGGATCGGCACAGCGCCGGTCACGACCTCGATGCCGCGTTCGGCCAGCAGCTCGCCCACTCGCTCGCTCACAGCGTGGCCGAAGAGGTGCAGCGGCGCGTCCTCGGGAGTGACGACGACCAGGCTTGCGCCCTCGACGCCCTGCTTGGAGAGCTCGCTCTCGGCGAGCAAAGCCAGCTCGTACATCGGCAGCGCCCAGGTACCGCCACCGGGCATCGTGAACGCGACCCGTCGCAGCTTGCCCTCGCGCAGGTCGCGGACCACGTCCTGAACCCTGCCGTCATCGGCGACGCCCCAGAAGGTGATGGCGCCCGGGACGCTCGCCAAGAGTCGCGTCCCGCAGGCGACGATCAGGTAGTCGTAGGCGACTTCCTCGCCGTCGTGAGTGTGGGCGCGCTGCGCCTCGCCGTCGACCGAGCCGATAGTGGCGCGGTGGAGGCTGGCACCGCAGCGCTCGGCCAGCTCCGCCAAGTCGTAGCGCATCGCCGGGGAAGCCCCATAGGGCTCGGACACCGCAAAGGGGCGGTAGATGAAGTCCTCGCGCGGCGAGTACATCGCCACCTTGGCGCGGTCGCCGGCCATCTCGTGCAGGGCGATAGCGGCCTCGAGCGCAGCGACGCCGCCGCCAGCGATCATCACCCGCGCGCTCACCGTCGGCCGCCGTGGAGATGCCGTCGCACGAGATCCACCACAAATGAAGCTTAGGCGGCAAGGTCGCGACGATCAAAGAGCCAGGCTCCGAGCGCCGCAAGCGCAACTGCGGCGGCGGTGACGCCGGCAAACGCGAGCGGATCGATCCCGTCCTCGATCGCGTTGCCGTAGTACTTGAAAACGGAGGCGTAGCGAACACCGGATAGGTCGGGATCGAGGCGGCCGATCAGATCGATCACGTACATCGTCACCAACACCCCCGCAACCGAGCCGGTGACGACGCTGGTGCGCAGCGACCAGCCGATCGCGACCACGCCGAGCCCCGCGAAGATCAGCGCCAGCGGCCAGACGTTGGCGAAGCCGGCGAGGGTGGCGTCGAATGCAAGGTCTGCCCCGGAGGCAAGGTTGCCGAGCCCGGTGAGAAGGACGGTGATTGCGAGCACGATCGCCACCTCGATCGCGGTCGCGGCGAAGCTAGCCGCCGCGATGCGCCGCCGCGAGACCGGCGCCGAGAGCAGCACATCGAGGCGACCGCTTTCGGCCGCCCCGGAGAGGCCGCTCGCGACCGCGCGCACGGCCAGGTAGCCGAGCGCCAGCGGCACGATCAGGCTGAGCATCTCGGCATGCAGGTACTGCTCGACGTTTGAGAGCTCACCGATGCCGAAGGCTTCCTTCAGCGACGGCGGGTAGTTCTCGACCGCCTGGGAGAGGGCGTCTTCGACCGAGGGGAAGATCGCGACGATGAAGGCCGACCAGAGGCCGAGCGGCAGGCCCCAGGCGAGCAGCGAGCGCCGCCGGTCGGAC
>DASUIY010000332.1:0-3449 GCA_036279555.1 Solirubrobacterales bacterium
CACCGCCCACAAGGCTAAGCCCTTTGCCGCCAAGACGACAGGCGCCCCGCCGCCGCTACGATCCCAGCCCCCGCCGGAGTAGCTCAGCTGGTTAGAGCAGCGGAATCATAATCCGCGTGTCGGGGGTTCGAGTCCCTCCTCCGGCATCTCTCCCTGCCTCGAAAGGCCGGGTGTCAACCTGGAGCGTCAGGTGTTCTGGTAAAGCGGGCCGTCGCCGCCCTCGGGCGGGGTGAGGCGGCCGCCCTTGGCGGTGATCGCCCCGCACTGGACGCAGTTGGTGTAGTTGACGATCACGTCGACGTCGCCGGTCTCGGGGGCGTCGTCGGGGATCTCGTAGACGCCGGCGGGGCACATCCACTTCCAGGTCTCGGCGATCTCGCGGGGGACCTGCTTCTGGACGCGGATGTGGTTGGGGGCGTCGTCGCGGGTGGCGTTGCCGGTGATGAAGACGCTGGAGAGCTTGTCGAAGGTGAGCTTGCCGTCGGGCTGGGGGTAGCCGTCCTTGGTATCGCCGATGAACATCGGCTGGGCGTCGTTGCGGTGCAGCTTCCAGCGGCCGCCGGGGAAGCGGCCCTTGGTGGCGATCATCAGGTTGACCAGGGGGCCGCCTTTGAGCAGGCCCTTCTGGAAGGGCTGGCGGGTGTTGCGCTGTTCGTAGAGATCCTTGCGGATGATCGACTCCTCGACTGCCTGCTCGTATCCGGAGAAGTCGTTGCCGCCGGCCTTCAGCGCGGCGTAGATCTGCTCGGCCGCGAGCATCCCCGCCTTGATCGCGTAATGGACGCCCTTCAGCGCCGCCAGGTTGACCATGCCGGCGCCGTCGCCGACGATCGCCGCGCCGGGCATCGAGAGCTTCGGCATCGCCCAGTAGCCTCCGGCCGGGATCGCCTTGGCGCCCCAGCCGACGCGCTCGCCGCCGTCGAGGATGTCGCGCACCATCGGGTGCGTCTTGAACTGCTGCAGGAAGTCGTGGGCGGAGCTGGTCGCGTCGGCGTAGTCGAGGTCGAGGACGAAGCCGATCGAGACCAGGTCCTCGCCGGTCTTCTCATCCTTCATCGGGTAGATCCAGGAGCCGCCGATCTGGTGGTGCTTGGCGGATATCTTCAGCGGCCAGCCGGCCAGCGTGTGGATCACGCGGTCCAGCGGCTTGGCTACCTTCCAGACCTCTTTTACGCCCAGCTCCCAGACCTGGGGCTCGCGCCCCTCGTCGAGGCCGAACTCGCGCACGGCGGCGTCGGTGAGGTGGCCCCAGCAGCCCTCGGCGAGAACGGTCGCCCTGGCGGCGATGTCGGTCCCGGGCTCGAAGTTGCCCAGCTCCTCGCCGTCTTTGCCGCGCCCCTTGTCGCCGGAGCGCACGCCGACGACGGCGCCGTCGGAGACGATCAGCTGCGTGGCGGCGGTCTCGGTCAGCAGGTAGGCGCCGGCCTCCTCGGCCTGCGCCTGCATGTAACGGCAGAGGGCCGAGACCGAGATCACCTCGTTGCCGTGGTTGCGTTGCGGCGGGGGCGGCGGGATGCGGATCTTCGTCTTGGCGCTGGGCAGGAGGTAGATCGCCTCCTTCTCCACCTCGCCGAAGGCGAAGCCCTCCTGGCGCCACTGCTCGCGGCTCATCTCCGGGAAGAGCTCCTGCAGCGGGCCCGGCCGCATCACCGCGCCGGAGAGGTTGTGGCCACCGCAGGTCTTCGCCTTCTCGATCACGGCAACCGGGACCTCGCCGAGCTTCTCCATCGTCTCGGGGTCGTCGCCCAAGAGCTGGAGCAGGCGGTTGGCGCAGGCGAGCCCGGCGGTGCCGCCGCCGATGATCGCGACGCCGATCTCGATCCGCTCGTCCTCGCCGTCGAGCGAGCGCTTGACGAACTCCTCGCGCGGCTCGACCGGGGGCGGGAACTCCGCCGGCACGAACTTCCCGTCGCCGTACTGGAACATGCCGGGACTATATCCCGGCGGTTGACTGACGAGTCAATCAGCCGAGGGTCGCGCCGACGCCGTGCCGGCGGAACTCTTCGAGCATCGCGGTCATCGCGTCGACCTCGCAGGCGACGCCTTCGGCCCAGGGCTTGTCGGGATGCTCGTCCAGGGTCTTGTAGCCGTTGCCGCTGACGATCGCGACCACGGTGTCGTCGGGGCCGAGCTTGCCTTCGCCGGCGAGCCTGGCGGTGCAGGCGATCGTGGTGCCTCCGGCGGGCTCGGTGAGAATGCCCTCGGTGGCGCCGAGCAGGTCGATCGCCTCGAAGATCTCCCGGTCGCTGGCCGTCGCGGCGCTGCCGCCCCGCGACACCACCGCGTCGACGACGAGCGGGCCGTCGCCGGGCGCGCCGATCGCGATCGAGTGCGCCGCGGTGTGCGGGGTCTGGGGCTCGATCTCGCCCGAGCCGTCCTTGATCGCCGTTGCGATCGGGCTGCAGCCCTCGGCCTGGGCCACGTCGATCTTGACCCCGGAGGTCTCCGCCAGGCCCACCGTCTCGAGCTCGGCCAGGCCCTTGTGCACGCGCGAGGAGAGCGTGCCGCCCGCCGCCGGGATGACGATGTGGTCGGGCGCCTCCCACTCGAGCTGCTCGACCACCTCGTAGGCGACCGTCTTCGCGCCCTCGGCATAGAACGGGCGCAGCGTGATGTTGGCGAACTGGATGCCACTGGCCAGAGCGAGCTCGCGGCAGGCCCGGTTGGCTTCGTCGTAGTTGCCGTCGAGCTGGCAGACCGCAGCGCCCAGGGCCCGGCAGGCACGGGCCTTGCCGCGCTCCATGTTCGACGGGTAGAAGACATAGGCCGTGACGCCGGCCTTGGCGGCGAGCGAGGCGACCGCTGTACCGACGTTGCCGGTGGAGACGCAGCCGATCTCCTCTTTGCCCAGCTCCAGCAGGCGGGCGACCGCCATCGAGACGACCCGGTCCTTGTAGGAGAGGCTCGGCCGTGAGGTGCTGTCGTCCTTGAGGTAGAGCTTCTTCAGGCCGAGCTCGGCGCCGAGGCGGTCGGCGTGGATCAGCGGCGTGCGACCGCTGTAGCGCCCGACGCGCGCCTGGGCCTTCGCGTCGACGATCGGCAGCAGCTCCTCGAAGCGCCAGATGTTGATCTCGCGCTCCGCCGGCGGCACCTCTCCGAGGCGAGCCTTGGCCAGCTCGTAGTCGTAGTCGATGTCGAGCCCGTTACCGCAGCCGAGGCACTTGGAGGTCGTGTCGAGAAGCGGCAGGCGCCGCCCGCAGTCGCGGCAGACCAGTTCGGTCGCGCAGGAGCGGGTTCGGTCCTCAGAGCTCAGCATCGGCGATCTCCTCTGGAGCAGAGTACTGGGCGCCCCAAGGAGCTGCCACTACCCCGGCTCCGATCGCGCTCCCGCATAGAGCCAAGGGGTATAACAGACCCACCCCCACCGATCAACCATCTTTGTGTATTTGCCGGGTCCTACAAAGAATTGGGCCCGTCCGAGCGGTGTCAGCATTCCGCGAGGACGGGCC
>DASUIY010000333.1:0-3941 GCA_036279555.1 Solirubrobacterales bacterium
CCCCGACGGCCCTACCCCGCTCGGGTACTAAGGATTTCCCAGCGCCGCCTTGAAGTCGTCGATCGCCTTGACGGGCAGGGGGTCGACACCGCGCGCCTTGGCCAGGGCGAGCGAGACTAGGTCACCCAGCATCGTCGCCCACAGGAGGCGGGCGATGCGGGTCTCGCCGCGCGTCTCGATCCGTATCGCCTCGGCGCCGGTCCCGGCGATCGCCTCGGCGGTCAGCTCGATGCGGCGGCGCTCGCGGGGATGCTGGTCGGAGTCTTCGAGCAGCACGGCCGCGAACGCGTCGCCGGCCCAGCCGCAGATCTCGTTGTGGTCGGCCTCGGGCAGCTCGGAGAAGAAGGCGTGGAGCTTGGCGTTCTCGTTGACCTGCGTCTTCCAGCGGCGGGCGACCGGGGCGGTGAGGTCGGAGCCGACGATCACGGGGACCGACCCATCGAGGCGCGTGGCCAGCTCGGCCGCCTGACCCTGGAGCTCGGAGGACCGTTCGGCCAGGAAGGCTGCCGCCGCGTCGATCTCGGTGTGGAGCCGGGGGGCGATGCCCGCGAGCGCGGCCACCTCGGTCGCGCAGACCAGCATGTAGGCGACCGCGGTCCGCGGCGCGGGCAAGAGTCCCGGCAGCCCGATGACCGGCACGCCGGCCGCACGAGCCTCGTCGACGAGAGCGCCCCCGGTGCCGGCGACGAGCCGGCGGGCGCCGAGGGCCTCGGCCGCGGAGAAGCAGGCCAGCGTCTCCTCGGTCTCGCCCGAGTAGCTCGAGCAGAGGACCGTCCACTCGGGCGTCGCCCAGCTCGGCAGCTCGTAGCCGCGCACGGTCAGCAGCGGGCCGGTGAGCCTGTCGCCGAGCGCCGCCGCGGCCAGGTCGCCGCCGATCGCCGAGCCTCCCATGCCGCAGACGATCAACCCCGCCGCGTCCGCGGGCTCGAGCCGGGCCGACTCGACCCGCCAGAGCGCGTCGCGCAGGTGGTCGGGTATGGCGAGGACGTCGTCGAGCATGAGGCGGAGGACCTTCAGACCGGAACTCTTTCACCCCGGCCGACCACGGCGCCGTCCAGGGTGGCGCCGGCGGGCACCTCGATGCCGGCCGAGAGAATCGAGCCGCTGACCCGTGCGCCTTCGCCGAGGACGCAACCTTCGAGCAGCACCGAGTCACGGACCCCGGCGCCGTCCGCGACGCGGCAACGGGGGCCGAGGACGACCCGCGGGCCCACCGTCGCACCTCTCGCCACTTCCGCGCCCGGCGCCACGAGCATTCCCGGCGCCGTCGGCTCCACCCGGGTCTCGACTCGCCGCTCGAGGATGTCCCAGCTCGCCTGCAGGTAGCGCTCCGGCGTGCCGATGTCCATCCAGTAGCCCTCCAGGCAAAGGCCGTGGAGGCCGTCGCCGGCCAGGCGCGGAAAGACGTCGCGCTCGATCGAGACCTCCTCGCCGGGTGGGATCAGGTCGAGCACCGAGCGCTCGAGCACGTACATCCCGGCGTTGATCTCTCCCGGCGCCCGCTCGCCGGTCTTCTCGAGGAACTCGAGGACCTCTCCCCCGTCGCCACTGCGCACCAGCCCGTAGGCGGAGGAGTCCTCCACCGGGTGCAGCCCGAGCGTCGCCCGCGCCCCGCGCTCGCGGTGTGCGCCGAGCAGGCCGGAGAGGTCGAGGTCGGTGAGGACGTCGCCGTTGAGTGCGAGGAAGCGGTCCTCGAGCCGGTCGCCGAGCTCGTCGGCGGCGAACCGAATGGCCCCGGCGGTGCCGCGCCGGTCGGGCTCGACCACGTAGCGGATCGCGACCCCGGCGCGCTCCTCCTCGCCGGCGAGCGCTTCACTCAGCACGTCGGGCAGGAAGCCGCAGGCGAGCACCACCTCGGTGACGCCATGGCCCGCCAGCCACTCGATCATGTAGGCGAGGAACGGGCGGTCGACCAGGGTCAGCGCAGGCTTCGGCACCGTCTCGGTAAGCGGCCGCAGCCGCGTTCCCTCCCCCCCCACTAGGACGATCGCCTGCACTGCGCTAGTCCGCGGTGGCCGCGGGCACGGCGCCCTCGACCGCCCGGCCGATTCCCTCGTACTCGAAGCCGGCTCCCACGAGCCGCTTGGCGTCGAGGTAGTTGCGCCCGTCGACCAGAAGCGGCCGCGCCATGCGGCCGGCGGCAGCTGCCCAGTCGAGCTCGGCGAACTCGGGCCACTCGGTGACGAGGACCGCCGCGTCGGCCCCCTCGAGGGCGTCCATCGCGGAGTCGCAGAACTCGACGTCCTCGAGCAGGCCCCGAGCGACCTCGGTGGCAACCGGGTCGTACGCGGCAACCTCGGCGCCCTCCCCCTGGAGCCGCGCCGCGAGCACCAGGCTCGAGGCCTCGCGCATGTCGTCCGTATCGGGCTTGAAGGCCAGGCCGAGCAGCGCGACGCGCTTGCCCGCGAGCGATCCGAGGCGCTGCTGGAGCTTTTTGACGACCCGCCGCTTCTGCAGCTCGTTCACCTCGATCACCGCGGTGAGCAGCTGGAAGTGGTAGCCGGTGTTGCCGGCGAGCTGCTTGAGCGCCTTGAGGTCCTTCGGGAAACACGAGCCCCCGTAGCCGATCCCGGCCCGCAGGAAGGCGGGGCCGATGCGCTGATCGAGCCCCATCCCGCGTGCGACTTCGGCGACGTCGGCACCGACCTCCTCGCAGACGTTGGCGATCTCGTTGACGAACGAGATCTTGGTGGCGAGGAAGGCGTTGGAGGCGAGCTTGATCATCTCGGCGCTGGCGACGTCCGTGCGGACCGTCTCACCGCCAAGCGGCTCGTACAGGCGGGCCACCGCGTCGCCGGCGGCCTCGTCGCCGGGGTCCGCGCCGATCACCACCCGGTCGGGGTTCATGAAGTCCACCACCGCGGTCCCCTCCTTGAGGAACTCGGGGCAGGAGACGTAGGGGAGGCCGGGAAGCTCACGGCGGATCGTCTGGCCCGTGCCCGCGGGCACGGTGCTCTTCATCACCAGCGTGTGCTCACCTCCGGTGCCCAGCTCCTCGACGACCGAGCGCACCCGGGAGAGATCGGCGTCGCCGGAGGGAGTCGGCGGCGTGTCGACGCAGACGAAGAGCAGCCGTGCCTCGTCGAGCACCCGGCCCATATCGGTCGTGAAGGTCAACCGCTCGGCGTTTTTCTCGAGCAATTGCTCGAGGCCGGGCTCGTGGATCGTCGTCTCGCCGCGCGAGAGGGCCTCGACCTTCTCGGGCAGGATGTCGCGCGCGACCACGGGATGACCGAGGTCGGCGAAGCAGGCGGCCGTCACCAGCCCGACCCAGCCGACTCCAATCACTCCGATCGGCTCTCTGTCCCCTGTCATCGCTGCACCCTTCCCTTCTTCGGCTTCTTGTTCGGAATCATGACCTGCGCCGAGCGTGCCATCCCGACCATCTGGTCGTTGGTCAGCACCCGCAGCAGGCTGTTCGAGACCCAGTAGGTGTTATCCCCCCGGTGCCAGGCAATCAATTTGATCCTGTCGCCGTCGAGGAAGATCTCATAGTCGCGGCCGCGGATCTCCTGCTCGATGCTGGGACCGCCGAGGATCGGGGGGTCGCTCCAGCCCTGTATCCCCTGCATGCCGAAATAATGGGTGCCGTCGGGCAGGTCCAGGGTGATCACCATCCGGTAGGCGCCGTGGCGGTTGCCGTCGGTGTCCTTGAAGTGGTAGACGCGCGGGTCCTGGATGTGCAGGTAGGGGTTGCTTTCCTCATAGGCGGCGCCGGGGGGGAGGCGGCTCGGGTAGAAGACCGGGAAGCCGTGGTTGACCTTGCGGGCCACGACCTTCGCCTCCGCCTTGCCGGCTTCGCTGGCCGGCGTCAGGCCGTCGCTGCCGGGCGGCTTGGGCTTGACCTTCGGTTTCTGCTTCGGCTTCTTCGCCTTCTTCTGCTTGCCCTTCCCGCTCGACTCGCCCTTGGCCTTGGCCTCGTCCAGCGAGCCGCGCGGCCC
>DASUIY010000334.1:0-3345 GCA_036279555.1 Solirubrobacterales bacterium
TAGGCTCGATCTCCTCGCCGAGGGTTGAGCCCGCAAGTCGATTTAGCTCATCGCTGAGCGCATGGTCAGCCTGGAGGTGGCGGAGTTCCAGGCGCAGCTTGCTTCCTGATTGCCATCGGGTGAGTGCGCTCCGGTTTCGCATCTACGCCATTGTAGGAAGAAGGGCCTCAGCAATTCATTGCAAGAGGGAAATACTGCAGCGACTGGGTTAGGGTGGCTTGATGGGAAATCGGCTGGCCGGCATCTTCCCCTTCGTGATCGCCGTGCTGCTGCCGCCGGCCGGAATGTTGCTCGGGCTGGTCGAGCTGCGGCAGGATCGCGAACTGGGGATTCGGCTGCTCGCCGTTGCGGTGCTTGCAGCGGTGGTTTGGACGCTGCTCTTCGTCGGCTGAGCTCAGCCGACGAGCTTCTTGACCACGAACGTGCGGGGCCCTTTGGGGGTCTCGATCTCGATCGGATCGCCGACCTTCGCGTCGCGAAGCGCCCTGCCGATCGGGGACTCGGCGGAGAGGCGGCCCGCTGCGAGGTCGGCCTCGGTCGAGCCGACCAGGGTCCAGGTGTGGACTTCGTCCTTGCCCTCGTCGAACACCTCGGCGGTGCGGCCGAAGGCGAAGGTGTCCGCGTCGCCGTCGACCTCGACCACGACCGCGGTGCGCAGCCGCTCGCGCAGCCGCTTGATCTTCGTCTCCAGGTGCGCCTGGTCTTCCTTGGCGATGTGGTACTCGGCGTTCTCCTTGAGGTCGCCTTCCTCGCGCGCCACCTTGATCCTGGCCGCCATCTTCGTGCGGGCGGGGCCTTCGAGCTGCTCGATTTCCTCGCGCAGCGCGGCGATCCCCTCCTCGGTGATCGCCTCTCCGTTGGATTCGGCGTCTGTCATCCGCTCACTCTCTCAGATCGGTTGTCAGGGAGCCCCGTCGAAAGCTGACCGACCGGCAAGGGGCCGCCGCTATGGTGGGCGCATGGCTTCGTCCTGCACCCACATCCAGTCGATCGAGGTCTTCGACCCGCCGGTCGAGGTCGCCGGTTGCGAGGAGTGCCTGGCGCAGGGCATGCAGTGGGTCCACTTGCGCATGTGCCAGGGCTGCGGGCACGTCGGCTGCTGCGATAACTCCGAGGGCAAGCACGCCACCGCCCATCACGCGCAGACCGGGCACCCGGTGATCCGCTCGGTCGAGCCCGGCGAGGACTGGAGCTGGTGCTACGTCGACGAGACGATGTTCCGGCTCGCCCGCTGAGGCGTCTCGACGACGATTTTCTCGGCGAAAAGCTCGACCAGCTCCGGGTCGAACTGCGTCCCCGCGGCCCGCCGCAGCTCCGCCAGGGCCTCCTCCTCCGACAGCGCGCGACCGTACGGCCGTGCGTGCGTCATCGCGCTGTAGGCGTCGGTGATCAGGATCGCGCGGGCGGCAAGGGGGATCGCCTCGCCGGCGAGCCCGTCCGGGTATCCGCTTCCGTCCCAGCTCTCATGGCTCGAGCGGACCACCTTTGCCACCTCCCGCAGCGCGGGCGCCGCAGCGAGCACCCGCTCGCCGATCAGGGTGTGCTGGTGGACCATGTCTTCCTCGGCTTCGGTCAGCGGCCCGGCTTTGTGGAGGATCTCGTCGGGAATCGCGATCATGCCGATGTCGTGCATCTCCGCCGCACGCACGAGGACGTCCATTTCCTCGGCATCGAGGCCGAGCTCCCGGCCCATGGCGGCGGCCAGATGTGCGACGCCGCCGAGATGGCGGTCGAGCTCGGGCTCGCGCTCCCTCAGCACCCCGAGCAGGACGCCTCTGGTCTGGCTCAGCGCCGAGTCGGCGCGCTGCCCCTTCTGTGTGTACATGCGCCGGTCGGCCGTGAGCAGCGCGTCTTTGGGCGTCTGCGCCTCGCTCGGCAGGCGGACCGTTCCCCAGGACGCTTTGACCGCAAAGCTCGGGCCCTTCTCTGTCAGCGCCGCCTCCGCTGCCTTGACTACGGCCTCGGCCCTGCGCGGCTCGGCGAAGACCAGCAGGCAAAACTCGTCGCCGCCCAGACGGTAGGCGGTTCCCCAGGGCTCGGCTGCGCTTGCCAGGCTCACACCCAGCCGCTTCAGCAGCTCGTCCCCGGCCGGGTGGCCGAAGCTGTCGTTGTATGACTTGAAGCCGTCGAGGTCGTAGAGGGCCAGAACTCCCTCTTTGGGCTCGGGCGCCGAGAGCGCCCGCTCCAGATCCTTGAGCAGGGAGCGCCGGTTGCGCAGGCCGGTGAGCGCGTCGGTCGTCGCTTCGCGCTTGCTCAGGGCGAGCATCCTCGTGTTGAGGGCGAAGGTGGTGACCAGCCGGGCCAGCACCGCGAGCAGGGAGGCGACCCCGAGCCCGATCGCGACGGTCCCGATCGGGACGACGTTGCCGATCGCGAGCAGGCCGACGACGATGGCGGCGAGCACCACCGGCAGGGCGATCGAGCGAGCCGTGCGGCCGGAGGTTGATTCGACGGCGGCTTTAGGCAGCCAGGCGGTCGCGGCGAGGAGGAGGAACGCCAGTGGCCAGGCGACGCTGGCCAGGTTGAGCGCCTCGGTGGACTGCCCGGCAACCGAGAGGTAGACGACGTCTGCGAGACCGAACAGCACCAGGGCGGCGGCGATCAGCGGCCAGGCGCCGTGAACGCGCCAGCGCGAGGTCGTCAGCGCCCCCGCCACCAGCCCGAGCAGGACGAGGTCGGCGCAGGGGTAGGCGAGGCTGACGGCGACCCCGAGGGAGCTTCCTTCGAGTGCGTCGAGCACGGGCGGGAAGATCAGCGCGGCAGCGACCGCGGCCACCGCCAGGGCGCCGATCAGGCCGTCGACCCAGGCGAACGTGTCCACTCGTGCCGAGCGGCTGCGGAGCAGCAGGACCAGGGCGACGAAGGTCGCGGGATAGAAGGCGAGGAAGAGCGCGTCGGAGGGGGAGGGGAACGGGGCGGGGCTCGCGTAATAGAGGACGACCGAGTAGTAGGTCTGGCCGAGGGCCCAGAGCAGCATGCCGAGGCCGAGAGCCGTCCAGGCGAGTCGCTCGTTCGGCGTCCGCAGCGCCCTGAAGAGCACGAGCCCGGCGGCGCCGAGCACCACCGCGTCGTATACCCAGCGGCCGAAGAGGTCTTCGGTCGAGGCGCCGCCGATCGAGCTCCAGGTCACGGTCGCGTAGGCGGCGAGCAGGAGTGTGAGCGCGCCCAGCCCGGCCATGACGGCCTTCGGCGGCAGGCGGCGCGGATGCGGGGTGTCCATGCTCAGGCATCGGCCGCAGGCCCCCGCGGCTTGAGCAGCGGGGGCTCTGTGGCGGGGTTTGGGGTGGGACGCCGGTGCCCCTCCCCAAAACGCTCGGCGGGAGCCTCGCTGGAGTGTTTTGGGGA
>DASUIY010000335.1:0-2992 GCA_036279555.1 Solirubrobacterales bacterium
CTGCCGACATCGACGAGGTCTGGGGGGTGGCGAAGGCCTACGCGACGCGCGTCGGGGCGGGCCCCTTCCCGACCGAGCTCTCCGACGACCAGGGCCGCCACATGCTGGAGCGCGGCCACGAGTACGGCACGACGACGGGACGCGAGCGCCGCTGCGGCTGGATGGACCTCGTCGCCCTGCGCTACGCCGTGCGGCTGAACCGGATGACCGCGCTGGCGATCACCAAGCTCGACGTGCTCAGCGGGATCGGCCCGCTCAAGGTCGCGGTGCGTTACCGCTCGCGCGAGGGGGCTCTGCTGGACCGTTTCCCATACCACCAGTCGATCCTTCACTCGGCCGAACCGGAGTACGAGGAGCTGCCCGGATTCGATGCCGACATCGAGCAGTGCCGCAGCGAGGGTGACCTGCCGGCGGAGGCGCGTGCCTACCTCGGTTACATCGCCGACTTTGTCGGCGTCCCGATCCGCCTGGTCGGCGTCGGCCCCGGGCGCGAGCAGGTCGTCTGGCTCGACTGAGCCGGCTGCGCCTCAGGAAGGCGGCGGGGTGATCTCGCTGATCATGAACCCGGAGAGCTTCCAGTTGCCGTCGTCGTCCCGCGACAGGCCGATCGTGTAGGGGTCGCCGCCGGCCCTGTAGAAGAAATAGCCCCCTTCTCTCCTAATGCGGAGGACACCGGCCTCGACTTCGCTGGAGACGAGGGTCTTCCCGGGGGGCACCTTCCCGAGCAGGTGGGAGATGATCGCCGGGCAGTCCTCACCGGTTATCTCCTCGAATTGCGAGCCGATGCTCACCACGGATTTCAGCGCCCCCTCGTCCAGGTAGGAGCAGGCGGTCGCCCAGTCGTACTGGACGCGGGCGATGAGATACCTGTGCACGACGCGGGCGGCCTGTTCCAGCGCCCGTCTGTTCGCTTCCTTTCCGTGCTTGAGGGTGGTGTAGAAGCCGATGTCGCGGAACTGCTCCGTGCCCCCGCCCGTCACGCGCAGGGGCCCCGTCTTGACGTTGGAGCGAATCTGTTCGCTGGAGGTGTCGTCCTGTTCGCTGGAGGTGTCGTCGGCCGTGGTTTCCCCGATCGTCGTGCTGTCCGCCGAGGGGGCGGTGGTCGTGACCGGCTCGTCACCGCCGCAGGCAGCCAGCGACGCCGCGATCACCGTGGCCATGAGCGCGGCCCAAATCCTGAGCAAGGGCTTCGGCGTCACCATAGGCGCGTGGGTTCGAACCCATGGATCTTCCAGCCGTCTTCCTCGCGTCGCATCAGCATCGCGTAGATGTCCCCGTAGCCGTCTTCGTAGATGACAAAAGTTCGCTTGCCCCCACGGCGAATGCTGCTTGGGTCGATCTGCGGCTCTCCCTCGACCTCACGGGTCGATGAGAGTCCCGCCAGGCTCTCGGCGCCGGCGGCGCAGCCGCCGCCATCTTGCCGCCTAGCTGTCCCTTTGGACACTGCAAGCAGGAATTCGGACATGTAGGAGCAGGCCTTCGAGAAATTTCTGCTCGCGCGCGCGGAGAGGTAGCCGCGCAGCACGACAGTCGCCCCCTCGAGTTCCGCCTCGGTGCCCTTATGGCCGAAGGAGAGGATGTCCCCGCGGAGATCCTCGTTGACGTTGTTCCACGCATTCGCCTCGGCCCCCGATCCAGGGAGCGCTTCGTTCGGGTCTTCCGTCACCGTTTCGGTCCCCTCGGTCCCGCCCCCGCAAGCGCTCAGCTGCAGGGCGATGAGGATTGCCGTGAGCACGGCGACAGCCCTAGGACCCTGCCCAATCATCGAAAAAACTATATCGACTAGTAGGAGAAAGGCGCGGCTAGGAGATCGGCGTCGCCGCGAGCGCCCCGACCTTCCAGGCCCCGTCTTCCTGCTCCATCAGGACCGCGTACCCGGCGTTCTTGGCGCCACGGTAGATGAGGAACGCCCGTTCGTCTTCGAGTCGCAGGCTCCCGGCATCGACGATCGTGGATTCACGCCGCACTGCCGCGGGCAGGGGCGGCGTCAGCACTCCGAGGATCGCGGCGCAGTCCTTGCCCTCGAGCTGGTCGGATTTAGACGCGAGCACGTCGAGCTGGTCCGTGACCGTTCTCGCGAGAGTGGTGCAGGCGGCCGCCCAGTCTTCGTCGGCGCGGGCGACGAGGTAGTCGTGGAGCGCGGTGGCCGCTTCCTCCAGCTCGCCCTCCTCGCCCTCCTCGCCGAAGTTCTGGATACTGTTGTCGCCCCCCTCGACGCGGTACTGGCCCGAGCCTCCGCCCGAGACCTTCAGCGGCGCGGGTTCCACGCGGGTGGACGGGTCAGCCGGTTCGTCACCCTGTTGCGACTGCGATCCGCCCTCATTCGAGCCTGTCGAGCCGGTCTTGTTCGCCTTGCCCGGGCCGGAGTCGATTTCCTTCGCAGGCGAGGTGCCGGTCGTGGTCGAGCCCGAATCGCCACAGGCCGAGATCGCCCCCGCGGCGAGAACCGCTGCGCAAAGCGCGGCAGTGCGGCGTATCCCCTCCCTGGTCACCATCGGCGATTGTATTGATCGCGCTTCGGAAGCTGAAATCGGAGGAGACGCGCGGGTACAGAAGTCGCCATCGGACCTCTTCTGTTCTACAGTTTCGGGGTGGCCTCCGGTAGACGCACAGCTAGGTTGAGCGAGCGGCTGCCCAGGGGGCGGCACGGGCTGCCGCGGGAGGCCGTGACGGAATCCCAGCGCAACCGAATCCTGCAGGCGATGATCGAGGTCGTCTCCGAGCGAGGCTACCCCGAGACGCGGGTGGTCGACGTGATCGGCGTGGCCGGGGTCTCGAGAAAGACGTTCTACGAGCTTTTCGCCAGCAAGGAGGACTGCTTCCTCGCTGCCTATGACGTGCTACTGGGCAACCTGCTGGGGGATACGGCGAGGGGGTTCGAATCCAAGCCCGGCGCTCCCTGGGCCGAGCGCGTCGCCACCGGCCTCGGCGAGCTGCTGAAGGATCTCGCCGAGCACCCGGACGAGGCCCGCTTCGCGATCGTCGAGGTGCT
>DASUIY010000336.1:0-13231 GCA_036279555.1 Solirubrobacterales bacterium
CTCCAGCGCCGCGATCTTCTCAGGAGTCAGCTCGCCAGCGTTTTCCTCCTCGATCTTCGCCAGCCATGCCGCTCCCTCGCGGGATTCGTCCTCGTCGAACTCCACCCCGCCCCGGTCGAGCGACTTGTCGATCTCCTCGAAGAGTGCTTCGACGAGCTGCTCCTGCGGGATCTTCCGCAACGGCTTGCCGTGGGCGAAGATCAGGCCCTCGTCCTTGGCGCCGGTGATGCCGAAGTCGGCGTGCGAGGCCTCGCCGATCCCGTTCACGGCGCAGCCCAGCACGGCGACCTCGATCGGCTCGGCGTAGCCCTCCAGCCGCTGCTCGATCTCGGCCACGACGGAGTCCATGTCGAACTGAAGGCGGCCGCAGGTCGGGCAGGCGATCAGCACCGGGCCGCGCTCGCGCAGCTGCAGCGCCTTGAGGATCTCCCAGGCGACCTTGACCTCCTCCTCGGCGTGGAAGGTCGAGAGGCTGATCCGGATCGTGTCGCCGACGCCGTCGGCGAGCAGCGTGCCGAGCCCGACCGAGGACTTCAGCGAGCCCGACCATTTGGTCCCCGCCTCGGTGATCCCCAGGTGCAGCGGGTAGGGGATCTTCTCGGAGAGCAGGCGGTTGGCGGCGATCGTGTTGGGCACGTTGGTCGACTTGATCGAGACCTTGAAGTTCTCGAAGTCGAGCCCCTCCATCAGCTCGACGAACTCGACCGCGGCCGCGACCAGCGCCTCGACCGGGCTCTCGCGCTCGAGCGCGTGCAGGTGCTTGGGCAGCGAGCCGGAGTTGACCCCGATCCGCATCGGCACCCCCGCGGCGGTTGCCCGCTCCGCCACCTCGGCGACCTTCTCCCGCCCGCCGATGTTGCCCGGGTTGAGCCGGATGCAGTGGGCACCGGCGTCGATCGCCTTCAGCGCCAGGGTGTGGTTGAAGTGGATGTCGGCGATCACCGGGATCGGCGACTCCTTGACGATCGTCTTCAGCGCCTCGACGTCCTCGTCGCGGGGCACCGCGACCCGCACGACGTCGGCGCCCGCGTCGGCCACCTTGCGGATCTGCTCCATCGTCGCCGGCAGGTTGGCGGTCTCGGTCTTCGTCATCGTCTGCACGACGACCGGAGCGCCGCCGCCGATCGGCACGCCGCCCACGAATATCTGTCTCTTCGAAGCCATCTGTGAAGCGTATCCGGGTGCCCGAGCGAGCCGGCTAGCGGACGTCGAACCCCTCGCCGTTGAGGCGCCCGACGTCGTTGGTCAGCCCGATGAACATGAGGATCACGACGAGCACGAAGCCGATCGCCGTAGCCCGCTCCATCACCTGCAGCGAGGCCGGTTTGCCGCGCAGCTTCTCGACCAGGGCCCAGAAGATGTGACCGCCGTCCAGCGGCAGGATCGGCAGCAGGTTGATCAAGCCGAGCGAGAGGCTGACCAGGGCCAGAAGCAGCAGCGAGCGGTCGACCCCCAGGTCGAGCGTCTGGTTGGCGACGTCGCTGACGCCGACGATGCCGGAGATTTCCTTGCGCTGCTCGGATTCGAAGATCCGCGAGAAGACCGAGGCCGTTTTCGTCGTCACCAGCCAGACCGTGTCCCATGCCCGGCCGACCGCTGTGCCGAAGCCGATCTCCTCGGCTTCGGTCCCGTAGGCGAAACCGACCAGGGCGCGCTTGTTGGCGGCGTCGTACTCCGGCCTGACCGAGATCGTCCGCAGCTCGCCGTCGCGTCTGATGCGCAGCGCGACCGGCGCCGCGGCGACGCAACCGTCGACCTGCCTGCCGGCGCACTCGTGGCCGGCGACCTGGTCGGCGAAGCGTTCGAGCCGTGCTTCGCGGTCCAGGCCGGGGTAGGAGCGACCGTCGACGGCAAGGATCTCGTCACCGGGCTCGAGCACCTTGGCGGCCGGAGAGCCGTCGCGGATTTCGTCCACCGACTGGGTCACCTGCTGCGCGCTGGTGAAGTAGACGAAGGTGAAGATGGCGAAGGCGAGGGCGATGTTGACCCCGGGGCCGGCGGCGATCACGGCGATCCGCTTCCAGACCGGCTGGCGGTAGTAGGCGCGCGGCTCGACCTCCGGCGGCACCTCCTCCTCCGGGTTCATGCCCGTGATCTTCACGTAGCCGCCGAGCGGGATCGCTTTCACCCCGTACTCGGTCTCGCCCCGTTTGAACGACCAGATCGTCGGCCCGAAGAAGAGGAAGAAGCGCTCGACCCGCATCCCGGTGGCCTTCGCCACGAAGAAGTGCCCGGCCTCGTGCAGGACGATCAGCAGCGAGAAGCCGAGGAAGATCAGGAGCCAGTTCATACCCGTGCCAACCCCCCGACCTCTTCTTCGGTGCGCCGGCGGGCCTCGGCATCGATCGCGAAGAGGTCTTCGAAGTGGGTGGGCGGCAGGGCGGGCATCGCTTCCAGGACCCGCTCGATCACGGCGGGGATAGCGGTGAAGCCGATCTTCCCCTCGAGGAAGGCGGCGACGGCAACCTCGTCGGCCGCGTTGAGGACACACGGCGCGGTCCCCCCCGCCCTGCCCGCCTCCAGGGCGATGCGCAGGCAGGCGAAGGTATCCAGGTCGGGCGGCTCGAAGGCCAGCTGGCCGACCGCCGCGAGGTCGAGGCGCGGCACGTCGACGTCGGCGCGCTCGGGGTAGTGCAGAGCGTAGGAGATCGGCACCCGCATGTCGGGATGGCCGAGGTGGGCCAGGGTGGCGCCGTCGTTGAGGTCGATCAGCGAGTGGACGATCGACTGCGGGTGGACGACGACCTCGATCCGCTCGAAGGGGACGCCGAAGAGGTGGTGGGCCTCGATCGCCTCGAAGCCCTTGTTCATCAGCGTCGCCGAGTCGATCGTGATCCGCCCGCCCATGCTCCAGGTCGGGTGGGCGAGGGCCTCCTCGACGCTCACGGTCGCGAGGTCCGTGCGGCCCCGAAAGGGGCCTCCCGAGGCGGTCAGCACCAGGCGATCGACCGTGCCCGGAGGCTCGGACCCGATCAGCTGGAAGAGCGCCGAGTGCTCGGAGTCGACGGGCAGCAGCCGCGCCCCGGTCGCCTCCGCCAGCGCCATCGTCAGCTCACCCCCGATCACGAGGCTCTCCTTGTTGGCGAGCGCCACGTCGATGCCCTCGCCGAGCGCGGCGACCGTCGGCCCCAGGCCGGCGGCCCCGACTATCCCGTTGAGGACCAGGTCGGCGCCGGACTCGACGATCAGCTCGCGGATCCCGTCGTCGCCTGCGAGGACCTTGCCGTCCCAGGCCCCATGCGCAGCCTCGGCCGCCCCGGCGTCGGAGAACGCGACGGTGCCGACGCCGTGCTCGGCGGCCTGCGCCAGCACCCGCTCCCAGCTCGACCCGGCAGCCAGCCCCACGACCTCAAGCTCTTCCGACGCCGCGACGATCTCCAACGCCTGCGTGCCTATCGAGCCCGTCGAGCCAAGGATTACGACCTTCTTCATCATCGAGAGCATAGGGACGGGGCGATCCCGGCAGGGGTGGAACGTCTTGTACTTTTTCGCGAGCACGGCTCGAGCGCCAGCCGTCCCCGCTGCTCGAAAAAGTTAAGTGAAACCCCTGCCGGGATCGCCCCTCAGTAGACCAACTGGATCGAGAGGTAGTAGCCGACCACGACCGTGAAGAAAACGGCGTCCAGGCGGTCGAGGATGCCGCCGTGAGGGCCGAAGAGCGTGCCCGTGTCCTTCTTGCCGAGGTCGCGCTTCAGCATCGACTCGAAGAGGTCGCCTACCGGGGCGATCGCCGCCACCGCGGCGCCGATGATCAGCGCGTCCACCCCGGAGAGCCAGTCCTGGTAGAGGCCGGCGAACCAGAAGGCCATCGTGCCGATGACGAAGCCGCCGAGCAGCCCCTCGAGCGTCTTGTTCGGCGACAGCGTGGGCGCGATCTTGTGCGAGCCGAACATGCGGCCGGTCGCGTATGCCCCGGTGTCGGCGGCGAAGGTGCCGACGAGGACGTCGACCAGGAGCGCGGCGCCGTGGTCGGGGAGGTCGCGCAGCAGCACCGCATGCACGAGGGGGATCCCGATCCAGACGATCCCGAGCAGGGTGACTCCCATCGACATCGTGATCCCGTCGCGATGGTGGCGATCGGCCCCGAAGGCGAAGAGCACGGGGAACGAGGCGGCGAGGATCAGCAGGACGTTGAAGGCGGTGCCGAAGTGGGCGGCGAGGATCAGGGCCGGGACGGCGACGTAGGCGGCCCGCTGGATCGGGCGCATCTCCTCGGTCAGCGAGAGGTACTCGCGCAGGCAGAGCAGGCCGATCCCGATCATCGCGACGGTGAAGGGCAGCCCCCCGGCGACGGTGATCGCGATCGCGAAGATCGCCCAGGGGATGGCGAAGAGGATGCGCTTGGCCGTCTCGCCGCTCCGCGCCCCGCCGCGCCGGCGGCGTTTCCGCGGCGGTCGCGCCGGCGGTTTGGGGGCCGGCTCCTCGAAGAGGTCGTCGTCGAAGAGGTCCTGCATCAGACCCTCGCCCCGAAGCGGCGTTGGCGCTCCTCGAACTCCCGCAGGCTCTCCTCCAGGGCCTCGCGGCCGAAGTCGGGCCAGAGCTCGTCGCGGAACACCAGCTCCGAGTAGGCGCACTGCCAGAGCAGGAAGTTGGAGATGCGCCGCTCACCGCTGGTGCGGATCAGGAGGTCGGGATCGTGCATCTCCGGCGCATAGAGCCGACGGCGGAAATCCTCATTCGAGCCGCCCTGGAAGCCGCGCGCGGCGTCGACGATCTCCGCCCGCCCGCCGTAGTTGAAGGCGACGAAGAGGGTGATCCGGTCGTTCGCGGCGGTCTTCTCCTCGGCCCAGCCCATGCGCTCGACCAGCTCCGGCGCGACGCCCTCGCGGCGGCCGACGAAGCGCATCCTCACGCCCTCCGCGTCCAGCTCGGGGGTCTCCGCGTCGATCCTCTCCCCGAACATCGCCATCAGCGCCGAGACCTCCTCGGCCGGGCGCGACCAGTTCTCGGTCGAGAACGAGAAGACGGTGAGCTCCTCGACCCCCAGCTCGACCGCGTCGCGAAGCCGGGCCTTCACCGTGTCGGCGCCGGCCCGGTGCCCCTCTACGGTCGGCACACCCCGTTGCTCTGCCCAGCGCCCGTTGCCGTCGGTGATGATCGCCACGTACCGCGCGGAGGCACTCACACCTCCAGGATCTCCTCTTCCTTCCCCTTCAGCAGGGCATCGATCTCGCCGATCGCCTCGTCGGTCTGCTTCTGCAGGGCGGCCTCGCCGCGGCGCTCGTCGTCCTCGCCGGCTTCGCCTTCCTTCTTCAGCTCGCGCAGGTCGTGCATCGTGTCGCGGCGGATGTTGCGGATCGCGACCCGGCCCTCCTCGGCGACGCCGTGCACCACCTTGACCATGTCGCGGCGGCGCTCCTCGGTCAGCTCGGGGACCTGCAGCCGGATCACGTTGCCGTCGTTGCTCGGCGTCAGCCCGACGTCTGACTCCTGGATCGATTTCTCGATCGCGCCGATCGAGGACTTGTCGAAGGGCGTGACGGTGAGCAGCCGGGCGTCGGAGGTCGCCACGTTGGCGAGCTGCTTGAGCGGGGTCTGAGCGCCGTAGTAGTCGACGACGATGCGGTCGAGCAGGTGCGGGGAGGCGCGGCCGGTCCGCACCGTGGCCAGCTCGCCACGGCTCGACTCGACCGACTTGCTCATACGGTCCTTAGCGTCTTCGAGCAGTTCGTCGATCAGCGCCACCGTGCCCCCGTTTCTCGTCACCGGGAGGGCTCGCCGGAAACCAGCGTGCCCACCCTCTCGCCGTTGACGATCCTATCTATGTTGCCCGCGTCCCCCATGTTGAAGACGTAGATGGGCAGGTCGTTGTCCATGCAGAGCGAGAGCGCCGTCGAGTCCATCACCTTGAGGCCGCGCTCGATCGCCTCGCGGTGGCTGATCGCGGCGATGAACTCGGCGTCCGGGTTGGTCGCCGGGTCGGAGTCGTAGACGCCCTCCACCCCGTTCTTCGCCATCAGGATCGCTTCGGCGTGGATCTCCAGCGCGCGCAGCGCGGCCGCGGTGTCGGTGGTGAAGAACGGGTTGCCGGTGCCGGCGGCGAAGATCACCACGCGGCCCTTCTCCAGGTGGCGCATGGCGCGGCGGCGGATATAGGGCTCGGCCACCTCCTTGACGTCGATCGCCGAGAGCACCCGGGTGTGCTCGCCGGTCTTCTCCAGCGCGTCCTGGAGCGTCAGGGCGTTGAGCACCGTCGCCAGCATCCCCATGTAGTCGCCGGTCGCGCGGTCCATCCCTTCGGCGGCGGCGGAGAGGCCGCGGTAGATGTTGCCCGCCCCGACCACGATCGCCACCTCGACCCCGCGCCCGCGGATCGCGGAGACCTGCTCGGCGATCCGCTGCACCTCGGCCGCGTCGGTGCCGTAGGAGAGGTCGCCCATCAGGGCCTCGCCCGAGAGCTTCAGCAGGATGCGCTTGAACTGGGGGTCAGCAGCCATCTAGGCGCGAGCTTATTCGCCCACGCGGAAGTAGGAGAAACGGGCGATGCGGATGTTCTCGCCGGTCTTGGCCGCCAGCTCCTGGCGCAGCTCCTCGATCGACTTCGAGTCGTGCTTCTCGGCGTTGACGTGGGCCTGGTCGAGCAGGGCGACCTCCTTGCCCCACTTGGCGAGCTGCCCCTCGACGATCTTCTCGACGACGTCGTCGGGCTTGCCTTCTTCTCGCGCCTTCTCTTCGAAGACCCGCTTTTCGGCCTCGCGCTCCTCGGGGGAGATCTCGTCGGTGGTGACGTACTGCGGGGCGGTCGCCGCGACGTGCAGGGCGACCTCGTAGGCAAACGCCTTGAAGTCCTCGTTGCGGGCGACGAAGTCGGTCTCGCACTGGACTTCCACCATCGCCCCGACCTTGTCGTTGGCGTGGATGTAGGAGGCGACGACGCCCTCGTTCGTCCCCCTCCCTTCGCGCTTCGCGGCGGAGGCCTGGCCCTTCACGCGCAGGATCTCGATCGCGCGGTCCACGTCGCCCTCGGACTCGCTCAGCGCCGCCTTGCAGTCCATCATCGCCGCCCCGGTCCGGTCCCGAAGCGCCTTCACGTCCGCAGCAGTAACGCTCATTTCCCCTCCTCAGCTTTCTCCTCGGAAGCGGGCTCAGCAGACTCCTCGGCCTTCTTCTCTTCGGAAGCCTTCTCAGCGGCAGCAGGCTCCTCAGCAGCTTTCTCTTCCGCAGCAGGCTCCTCAGCCTTCGCCTCGGGAGCTTTCTCGGGCTCAGCAGCCTTCTCTGCCTCCGCAGGGCCCTTCTCAACCTTCTCAGTCTTGGAGGCATCCTCTGCGGGTGGCGTGGGGCTGGGGGCCTCGCCCGCAGCCTGCGAGGACGAGGCCGCCTGCCCCGCGACAGGACCCGCAGCCGACACGGCCGGGGCTGCAGCCGATGGGGCTGGAGCCGGAGCCTTCGCAGCAGCCTGCGCCGCCTCGGCCTGCTTCGCCGCCTCCGCTTCAGCAGCAGCTTTCTTGGCAGCCTCCTCGGCCGCCAACCGCACTTTCTCTTCCTCCTCGCGCTTCTTGCGCTCTTCCTCTTCCTTCTTCCGCCGCTCCATTTCCTCGGCGATTCGGCGCTCCTCTTTGACCCTCCAGGCACTGGAGCCCTCGTCGACCGCGCCGCCGATCGTGCCGATCACCAGCTCGCAGGAGCGGATCGCGTCGTCGTTGCCGGGGATCACGTAGTCGATCGGGGTCGGGTCGCAGTTGGTGTCGACCAGGGCGATGATCGGGATCCTCAGGCGGGCCGCCTCGCGCACCGCGATCTCCTCGGTTTTGAGGTCGGTGACGAAGACGGCATCGGGTAGGCGCTCCATGTCGCGAACGCCGCCGAGGTTGAACTCGAGCTTGGCGAGTTCCGCCTGCATGCCCATCCGCTCCTTCGTCGGCAGCAGCTCGAGCTTGCCCTCCTCGCGCCACGAGGTGAGCTCGTGCAGGCGCGCGATCCTGGCGGACATCGTGTTGAAGTTGGTCAGCAGCCCACCCAGCCAGCGCTGGTTGACGAAGGGCATCTTGCAGCGGTTGGCCCAGTCTTCGACCGGCCCGCGGGCCTGCTTCTTGGTGCCGACGAAGAGCACGGTGCCGCCGCCGCTGGCCAGCTCGCCGGCGAAGCGGCGCGCGTTCTCCAGCAGCGCCTCGGTCTGGACCAGGTCGATGATGTGGATCCCGTCCAGCTCGCCGAAGATGTAGCGGCGCATGTTCGGGTTCCAGCGACGGGTCTGGTGGCCGAAGTGGACTCCGGCCTCCAGCAGCTCTTTGAGGCCTGCCTCTGGCATGGGTGAAGCTCCTTGGTTGTGAGATGCGTCCCCGCCGCCCTCGCCGGAATCCGGCACGATGCCGGTCAGGATCCGGGTCGGCACCGACGGGGGTCGGTTTCCGAGCGCTGGATTGTAGAGGGGCGCCGCTAGGCAGCGCGGGCCGCCTGTAGAGCCGCCGCGAGGTCCGCCGGCAGCTCGGAGGCGAAGCTCAGCCGCTCGCCGCCGGAGGGGTGGTCGAAGGCGAGCCTGTGGGCGTGGAGGAACTGGCGCTCGAGCCCGTACTTGCGCTCGCCGCCGTAGGTGACGTCGCCGGCCAGGGGGTGGCCGATCGCGGCGAAGTGGGCGCGGATCTGGTGCGTGCGGCCAGTCTCCAACTTCGCCTCGAGGTAGGTCTCGGCGGAGAGCAGCTCGAGCACCGTGAAGTGCGTCCGCGCCTGGCGGGAGGCCGCGCCGGAGACGGCCATGCGGTGGCGCTGACGCGAGGCGCGCCCGATCGGGGCGTCGATCGTGCCGGTGCGCGAGGCCAGCCGGCCGCGCGCCAGCGCCAGGTAGACGCGCTCGACCTCGCGCCGCTGCACCTGGGCCTGCAGTGCGGCGTGGGCCTCGTCGGTGCGGGCGACCACGAGCAGGCCGCTGGTGCCCTTGTCGAGCCGGTGCACGATCCCAGGGCGCTCCGGGTCGGCCCCTCCGCCGAGCAGCTCGCCGAGCTCGTCGACCAGGGTCGGGCCGCTGTGCGAAGGCGCCGGGTGGACGACCAGGCCGGCGGGCTTGTCGACCACCGCCAGCGCGTCGTCGGCGTGGACGATCTTCAGCTCCCCGTTCACAGCGAGCACCCTCCCTTCCGGTGCGCTTTATGTACCTGTGGGGTCCAAAAGGCGCACCGGAAGGTCATCGGGAATCGTCCTCGCGCAGGTAGGCGAGGGCGAAGACGACGACGCCGGCAGTTACGGCGACGTCGGCGAGGTTGAACGCGGGCCAGCTGCCGATCTGGATGTAGTCCGTCACGACGCCGGTGCGGACGCGGTCGATGAGGTTGCCGAGCGCGCCTCCGGCGAGCAGCCCGACCGCGACCCACACCCAGGGCCGGGTCGGGTCCCGCGAGAAGACGAAGCCGATCGCGAGGAGGGCCAGGCCGGTGAGCGCCACGAGGAGGGCACCCCCACCGCCGGCCAGGCCGAAGGCGATCCCGGCGTTGTGCGAGAGCGTCAGTTCGAGCGGGCCGAGGACGTCGACGTCTTCGCCGGGGAGGAGCTCGCTCTCGACCACGGCCTTGGCGGCCTGGTCGAGGACGAGCACCAGGCCGGCGAGGGCACCGGCCAGGCGCCAGGCACGGGCCCCGGTCACCCTTCGATCAGGCCGACGACGATTGCACGCGCGATGAAGAGCGCTATCACCCCGATGATCGGGCTCAGGTCGAGGGCGAAGCCGCCGCCGCCGAGAGGCGGCAGGAAGCGCCGGAAGAAGTTCAGGTAGGGATCGGTGGTCTCTTTGATGAAGTCGAGAGTGGCCCGCAATGGCCGGTTGTAGGGCATGCGCGGCACCCAGGAGATCAGCACGTTGAGGAAGATCAGGATGATGTAGACGAGGAACAGCGCGCTGACGTAGTCGGCTATGTCGTAACGGGTGATCGCGAGCAGCAGCCTCATCCGCGCATCCTCTCCAAGGAGGCCCTGACGGCGGCTTCGAAGGCCCCCCGGGCGCCCTCTCGATCCAGCGCTTCCAGCCCTGCCTCGGTGCTGCCGCCGGGCGAGGCCACGGCCTTGCGCACGTCGGCGGGATGCCGGACGCGCAGCAGCTCCGCCGTCCCCGCCGTCGTCTCCACGACCAGCTCCCTCGCCAGCTCCTCGTCCAGGCCGTCGGCCGCGCCGGCGTCGGCGATCGCCTCCACCGCGAGCGCGAGGTAGGCGGGAGCGCACCCCATCACCGCGGTCGCAGCGTCGAACTGGGCGTCCGGAAGGTCGACCACGTGACCCAGGGCTCCGAGCATCTCGCGGAGGGCCGGGTCGGGATCCCCCGCCACGCAGAGAACCCCGCGGCGAACCTCGACCGCGACGTTTGGCATCACCCGCACGACCTCGGCCCCCGGAAACGCATCCCGAACCCTCTCGAGAGAGGTGGCGCCGAGCAGGGAGACGATGGCCTTCGCCGCCTGCATCTCCCCAGCGGCCTCATGCAGCTTCGCCGGCTTCACGGCTAGGAGGACGACGTCCGCGCGCTCAGCGAGCTCGCCGTTCGTGGCGAGGGCCTCCCCGCCGACTTCGGCAGCCAAATCGGCGGCGCGACCGGAACCCGAGTCGGTGAACAGCAACTGCTCGGCCTCGCCAGCCAACCCCCGCGCCATCGCAGTGGCCAGGCTCCCCGATCCACAAAACCCAACGATCATCGCCCAGCAGACTAGTTCCATGGGGCTGTCTCTGGAGGTACGAGTGTGCGGCTGGCGTGCGCCGGACCAAGCGATGCAAGGACGCAGGGAGGCCGAATAGCAGCGCTATTTGGCCGACCGAGGACACCGCAGCGCGCCGTGTCCGCCGCCGCCAGGCGTGCGCTCGGATCTCCTGAGCCAGCCCCTAGGACTGGTTGAAGAAGCCTTTGTCGAGGAGGCGTGCCTTCTCCTCGGCAGAGACCTCGACGTTGCGCGGCGTCAGCAGGAAGATCTTCTCGGCGATTCGCTGCATGCCGCCGTCGAGCGAGTAGGTGAGGCCCGAGCAGAAGTCGATCATCCGCTTGGAGAGCTCATGGTCGGTCGTCTGCAGGTTGAGGATCACCGGCACCGAGCGCTTGAACTGGTCGGCGACCTGCTGGGCGTCGTTGAAGTTTCGGGGGATGACGAGGTGGACCTGGACGTCGGAGTCGCCGTTGGAGACAGGGCGCAGCGTGCGCGTGCGGGAGGCCGTGATCGGCTCGTCGTCGGCGAAGATGTCGTCGATCTCGTCGCGCCGGGAGCGCCTCGAAGTCGGCAGGCGGCGTACCTGACCCGAGTCGCGACGCCCTTCGTGGGCGTCTTCGGTGCCGGTCTCCGGTTCGAAGTCGTCTTCGTACTCGGGGCCGTAGTCGTGATCCTCGGCAAGGCCGAAGTAGACCAGCGCTCTATGCCATGTATCGCGTAGGGCCATGGTTATCGCGTGTTTCGGCCCCTATGGGCCGATTCCTTTACGGATTATGACGCGCTGTGGCCCGCGGGTCCTGTCGTCGCAGGGGACCCACCACCCCCTGCGGTCGCTAAAGCGTCCTCGGGGGCGGTTCCCCCTACGACGCCACCCGCGGGAGATGCGCTAGATGTAGAGCGCGGTACCCAGGCGGATGAGGGTTGCTCCCTCCTCTACGGCGACCTGCCAGTCCTGGGAGGTGCCCATGGAGAGGCGCTGGAGGTTGTGCTGAGCTGCCAACTCCCGGAGGCGGGCGAAATATGGGCGGGAGGACTCAGGGCCCTGGCTGAAGGGGGGCATGGTCATCAGGCCGGAGACGCGGACCGGACAGCGTTCGATGAAGGCGGCCAGGTCGGCTGGGCCCACCCCACTCTTGCCCTCCTCGCCGGCTACGTTGACCTCGACCAGGATCTCCGTGGCGGGGTCGGCGTGGCGGCCGAGCTGCTCCAGGGCCGAGTCGGTCGCCACGGAGTGGATCAGGCGGCAGAGCGGCAGGAGCTGCTTCACCTTGCGGCTCTGCAGGTTGCCGATGAAATCCCACTCGAAGGCGTCGCCCCAGCGCTCGTGCTTGGCGGCCAGGTCCTGCTGGCGGTTCTCGCCGACCAGCCTCACGCCGGCCTCGGCGAGCGCTCCCATCTCCTCCAGGGGCACGTACTTGGTGGCGGCGAGGATCTCCACCCCCGGCCCGGCGAGCTCACGGGCACGCTCCAGGTTGGCGGCGATCTTGGCCGGGTCGAGGCCGTGGATCAGGCCGGGCACGCGTCAGCCTTCCTCCGGGTCGAGCCAGACCAGCCCGGCCTGGCGCCTAGGGTCGCCGTCGCGCCTGTGCGAGAAGAAGAGCCCGGCCTCGCAGGAGGTGCACAGGTCGGCGGACTCGACCTCGGTCACCCCTCCCTGGCGAAGTTGCCGGCGGGCCTCCCGCAACAGGCCCACCTCGTAGCAGCAGGGACCTATGCCGGGACCGATCGCCGCCGCGGTCGCCCGCACGGCAGCCACGCCGCGGCCGAGGATCTCCTGCTCCAGCCCGCGCCGGCCGCAGTGCAGGATCGCCGCGCCGTCCGGGCCGGCGAGGGCGACCGGAAGGCAGTCGGCACCGAAGACGAGGCCGATCGTCTCGCGATCCCTCACCACGTGGCCGTCGGCCTCCGCCGGAACCTCGCCTTCGCCGTGAAAGGCCAGCTCGACACCGTGTACCTGGCGGGAGGAGACGATCCGCGCCGGGTCGATTCCCAGCGCCGCCAGCGGCGTCAGGGTCTCCTTCGCCGAGCCGAAGGCGCGAGTCGTGAAGGCTGCCGTCGCTCCAGGCAGCCCGGCCTCGAGCCAGCGCAAACCGTCGGACTCACGCCACTCCATCTTCGCTCCCCGCTGCCTCGACGGCCACGGCCAGCTCCTGCTCCCGACCGGAGATCTCGCCGTCGAGCTTGCGCCGCAGGGCCTCCCGCAGGCCCCGGCCGAGCGCCGGGCCCTGCGGAACCCCCGCCGCCATCAGGTCCGAACCGTCGATCTCGAGGCTCACCCCGCGCCACTCGGCCAGGTATCTATCGAGCCACTCGGCGCCCAGCGCCCGGGCCAGGACCAGCTCGACCGAGTCGCGACTCGCCGCCAGCCCCACTCCGTCCGAGGGGCGATCGGGTCGCTCCCGGGCAAGCGCCTCCTCACCGCCGGCAGGCCCCAGCGCGGCCACGAGCAGTGCGCGCGCACGGGGCGCCTCGCCGCTCCAGGGCTCTGAGCCGAGCAGCTCCGCTGTGCTGCGCACCAGCTCCACTCCCCCGGGTCGCAGCTCGACCAGCCCCCACTCCGCGAGCAGGGCGAAGGCGCGAGGGGCCTCCTCCTCCCCCGCAAGGCGGAGCAGCTC
>DASUIY010000337.1:0-9595 GCA_036279555.1 Solirubrobacterales bacterium
TGGACGGCCACGGTCGACGACGCCGGCACCATAGTTGCGCGGTTCGAAGCCCGCAAGATGCGTGGAAAGGGAACCGCGGAATGAACGCGCTCGACCCGATCGCCCTACAGGTGCTGGTCGGGGGGCTGCGAGCCGCCTGCGACGAGATGGGCGCGACGCTGATCCGCTCCGCCTACTCGGCCAACATCAAGGAGCGCCACGACTGCTCAACCGCCCTCTTCGACGCCAAGGGCGAGCTGGTGATGCAGGCCGAGCACATCCCCGTGCACCTCGGCTCGATGCCCGACGCGGTCGCCGCGATCCTCGACGAGGAGCAACGGCCAGGCTCCGCCTGGATCCTCAACGATCCCTACCGGGGCGGCACCCATCTCCCGGACGTGACCCTGATCTCGCCGGTCTTCGTTGAGGGCGACCTGCTCGGCTTCGCCGCCAGCCGCGCCCACCACGCCGACGTCGGCGGCACAACGCCCGGGAGCATGCCCGCACGCTCCACCCGTCTCGACGAGGAGGGGGTCGTGATCCCACCGACCGTCGCCGACGCCGAGGCGCTGCGCGAGCTCGCCTCGCGCATGCGCTTCCCCCGCCAGCGGCTCGCCGACCTCCGCGCGCAGGCCGCCGCAAACCGGATCGGCGCGCTGCGCCTGGCCGAGCTGGCCGAGCTCCATGGCGAGCGGCGGCTGCGGGCCGGGATGGAGGAGATCCTCGCCTACGCCGAGCGGCGCACCCGAGCGGCGCTCGGGGAGCTGCCGGACGGCAGCTGGAGCGCCGAGGACGTGCTCGAGGACGATGCGAGCGGGCCACCCCGCGACGTCGCCCTGCGGGTCACCGCGACGATCCGCGGCGAGAGCCTCGTCCTCGACTTCACCGGCACCGACCCCCAGGTCGCGGGCAACCTCAACTGCCCCCTCTCGGTCACCAAGTCGGCGGCCTTCTTCGCGGTCCGCGTCCTCACCGACCCCGACGCGCCGCCGTCGGCGGGCGCCTACCGGCCGATCGAGGTCGTCGCGCCGCCGGGCTGCCTGCTGAACGCCCAGCCGCCCGCCGCCGTCACCGCCGGCAACGTCGAGACCTCCAGCCGCGTCGCCGACCTCGTCATCGCGGTGCTGGGCGGTGCCCGCCCGGTGCCGGCCCAGGGCCAGGGGACGATGAACAACCTGACCCTCGCCGGCGAGGGCTTCACCTACTACGAGACGCTCGGCGGCGGCCAGGGCGCCTGCCCGGATGCCGACGGGCCGAGCGCCATCCACGTGGCGATGTCGAACACCCTCAACACCCCGGTCGAGGCGCTGGAGAGCGAATTCCCCCTGCGCGTGCGGGAGCTGTCGCTGCGCCGCGGCAGCGGCGGCGAGGGCCGGCATCGAGGCGGCGAGGGAACCGTCCGCGAGATCGAGGCCCTGACCCCGATGCAGTTCAGCCTGATCGCCGAGCGTCGCCGCCACCCGCCGCGCGGTCGCGAGGGTGGCGGTGACGGAGCCGAGGGCCGCAACCTCCGCAACGGCGAGGCGTTGCCGGGCAAGGCCGAAGGCGCGCTGCGGCCCGGAGACACGCTCCGGATCGAAACCCCGGGAGGCGGCGGACATGGCCCTCCGGACGGATAGGCGTGATCTTCGTCACATATTTTGCGTTCTGAGCCCGCTGCTCTAGAATGCGCAATTCGGGCGGCGCTGCTGCCCGGACAGGGTTCGAGGCGTACTCCTCCCGGTCACAGATTCACCGACCTAACAAGGTAAGACTTCAAATGCCGATCGCTTTCAAGGAATGGGCCGTGACGGTCCGTGCGCTCGCCGAGGGCGAGCAGCTGCTGACCCTGCGCAAGGGAGGCATCCGCGAGGAGAACAAGCACTTCGAGCTCGATCACGAGCGCTTCTTCCTCTACCCCACCTTCGACCACCAGCAGAACAACCTGGTGCGGGAGTCGCATCACCCGGAGCTGGGCCGCGCGCTCGAGGAGGGCGTATGGGGCGAGGAAGAACCGCCGGCGAAAGCGCTGATCCAGGACGGCGGCATCGCCCAGCCCGAGCGGGTTCGGCTGCGCGCCTGGGCCGAGGTCACCGACCACATCACCGTCGCCGACCCCCGCGTCGTCGACGGCCTCTCCCCCTTCTACGTCTGGACGCCGGACTACGCCGAAAAGCGTCTCAACTGGAAGCGGCGCCACCCCCTGCACGTGCTGCTGCTGCGGGTCCACCGCATCCCCCGGCCGGTCACGGTCAAGGTGCGCGAGGAGTACCACGGCTGCCGCTCCTGGGTAGAGGTCGACCGTGACCTTCCCTTCGAGGGAACCCCGGTGATGGCCGACGAAGAGTTCGACCGCGCTCGCGCCGAGATCCTCTCGGTCTGTGGCGCCGCCGAGCCGGTCCTCGTTTAGTCCTCAGTAGTCTCGGCTCGTTGCCCTGGGTCGAGACGCAATCCCTGAGCTTCACCGCTCGCCACGACAGCGGCGACGCCGCATTCGCGGAGCGGACGCTCGACCGGATGGAGGAACTGCGGCTGCGGCTCGAGGACCGCTTCGAGCAGGTCCCGGGCGATGTCACGGTCGTCGTCCACACCCACCCGTCCCTGCTCGCCCTCGCCCACCCGTTCCTGCCGGCGGCGCGCTGGTCGGCGGCGCCGGCGGGTCGCCGCTACCTGGCCGGCTGGGCGATGGCGACCGAGCTCCACGTCCTCAACGATCCGCACATGGAGCGCCGCGCCGCCGGCGACGACTCGCGCGAAGCCCTGCGCGGCACCGCCGAGCGGCTCTACGCGCAGCTAGTGATCGCGGCCAACAACCCCGAGCTGCCCCCTTCGTGGACGCCGCGCCGCTTCGCCCGTTACCTCGGCTGGGCCTGGCTGGTGGAAGGCGGGGCCCAGTACTTCGCCCGCCAGGTCGGGCTCTACCGAGCGGCGGTGATCCGCCGCCTGCGTGAGAGCTCCCGCCCCTCCTTTCCCCCCTCCCGCCGCGACGCGGTCATCCTCGGCGGCACGATCTTCGACCTGCTCGAGACCGAGCGCGGGCCGGACGCCTGCGAGCGCCTCGCCCTGCACCTTCTTCCCGGGGGAGCGACGCCTACCCTGGAGGCCGTCTTCGAGGCGCGGATCGGAGAGATCGAGGCCGCCTGGCGCGACTACCTGCGCGAGATCGCGCGGCCGAGCGCCGGTTAGTCCGACCCCGGGGCCCCCTCGAGCACTTCGCGGGCTTCCTCGGCTGCCGCCTCGGGAACGAGGATCTGGCGGGGGCCCGCGGCGAGGAACTCTGGGTTGTCGACGGTCCGCTGCACCATGCTCGGGATCCCGTGCTCTCCCAGCAGGCCCTGGATCATCTCCGCCTCCATCTGGTTGAGCGCGTAGGCGACCTTGACCGGGCGCCCGCCGCTACTCGACGACGAGCTCGGCATCGGCTATCTCCAGGTCCCTGAGCCAGTAGCCCTTGACGTCGGGGGCATCCTGGTCTTCGAGCGAGACGATCACCCAGATCGCGTCGGGCCAGCTGACCGCCTGGTTGACGTCGGTCTGCGAGGGATAGGCGGCGCTCTTGGTGTGCGAGTGGTAGATCGCGAGCAGCTCCTTGCCATCGCGTTCGATCGCCATCAGGGCGTCGTACTGGCCCTGCGGGTCCATCTCGAAACGCAGCGGGCTCGCCGCCGCGTTGGCCACCGGGATCACGACGCTCGCCTCGCCGTTGCTGCCGCCGACCATCCCACAGCACTCGTTCGGCAGGTCCGCAAGCGCGTGCGCGACCATCTCGTCGATCAGTGCCTGGGCGATCCGCATCGGCTGGGGTGAGACGAGGCAGCTACCACCAAACGGTGGAATCGAGGTTCTCGATCTCCTCGATCGGTTTGGTGTAGACACCGGAGGAGAGGTACTTCCAGCCGTCGTCGGGGATGAGGAAGACGACGTTGCCGCCCTCGAGCTCGCCGGCGATGCGTACGGCGATCGCGGCGATCGCGCCGGAGGAGACGCCGGCGAAGACGCCCTCCTCGTCGAGCAGCTTTCGGGTCCAGACGATCGCGTCGCGGTTGGAGACCATGATCTTGCGGTCGAGCAGGGTGATGTCGATGATCGGCGGGATGAAGCCGTCTTCGAGCGAGCGCAGGCCGTGAACCATCTCGCCCTGCATCGGCTCGGCCGCGACGATCAGCGTCTCGGGGTTTGCCTCCTTCAGCCTCCGGCCGTTGCCCATCAGGGTCCCCCCGGTGCCGAGGCCGCCGACGAAGGCGGTCACCTCGTCGAGCTCGTCGAGGATCTCCACCGCGGTCCCGTTGTAGTGAGCCAGCGGGTTGGCCTCGTTGCCGTACTGGTAGGGCATGTAGTACTGCGGCGCCTCGGCCATCTCCAGCGCCACCTCGACCGCGCCGTTGGAGCCCTTTGCCCCCTCGGAGTAGACGATCTCCGCGCCATACATCTCCAACAGCTGGGTGCGCTCGGCGGTGACGTTGTCGGGCATCACGACCTTGAGCGGGTAGCCCTTGCGACGGCAGATCATCGCCAGCGAGATACCGGTGTTGCCCGAGGTCGGCTCGAGGATCGTCTGCCCCGGCTCGATCGCGCCCTCGGCCTCGGCGGCCTCGATCATCGACTTGGCTACCCGGTCCTTGACCGACCCGGTCGGGTTGCGGCCCTCGAGCTTGGCGTGGATGCGGACGTCGGGGTTGGGAGAGAGCCGCGGCAGCTCTACGAGCGGCGTGTTGCCGATCGACTCGACTACGTCGCCGAAGCGTCCCCCGCAGGGGCGGTTGAGAAGTTCTGACATGGCCCTGGGTCTCCCGTTACTTCAAAAAGTATAGCCAGGGACTGGAAAGGGGGCAGGCGATTACGAAAAGTTTTTCAACCGCCGGCCATGGCGGGGAGGATCACGACCGTGTCGCCGTCGGCAACAGCGGTATCGAGCCCGTCCAGCACCCGCACGTCCTCGTCGTTGAGGTAGACGTTGACGTAGCGGTTGAGCTCCCCCTCCTCGCCGAAGAGCTGCGCGCCGGTGTCGGGATGCGCGGCCGTGAGAGCCCGCAGCACCTCGCCCACGTTGGAGCCGGCGGCCTCGACCTCGGGCCGGCCGCCCGTCTGCGCCTGCAGGACCTTGGGGATGCGAACCGTCGCCATCGAGCAGGAAAGCTACCGGCTAGCAGGCGCAGAACGCGTCGTAGTCGGGGAACCGGCCCATCTCGGACTCGGGGATCTCGGCCGCGTCGGGGCCGCAGATCGGGCACTCGGGGTCGCGCCGCACCTTGAGCTCGGTGAAGCGGGAGCCGAGGGCCTCGTAGAGGAGCAGGCGGCCGACGAGCGGCTCGCCGATGCCGATCACGAGCTTCAGCACCTCGTTCGCCTGCAGGGTTCCCATCGTCCCGGCCATCACCCCGAGCACGCCGTTGGCTGAGCAGCTCGGCGCCAGCTCGGCCGGCGGCGGGGTCGGGTAGAGGCAGCGGTAGCAGGGCCCCTCGAAGGGGACGAAGGTCGAGATCTGCCCGTCGAAGCTGAGGATCGAGGCCGAGACGACCGGCTTGCGCAGGCGTACCGAGGCGTCGTTGAGCAGGTAGCGGGTGGGGAAGTTGTCGGCCCCGTCGACGATCACGTCGTAGTCCTCGATGATCCCGAGGATGTTCCCGGCGTTGAGGCGCATGCGGTGCTCGACGACCTTCACGTCGGGATTGAGCGCCTCGATCGTCAGCCGCGCCGACTCGGTCTTGGGCACGCCGATCCGCTCGGTGTTGTGGATCACCTGGCGCTGCAGGTTGGAGGCGTCGACCACGTCGTCGTCAACGAGACCGATCGTGCCGATCCCGGCCGCGGCCAGGTAGAGCGCCGTCGGCGCCCCGAGGCCTCCGGCGCCGAGCAGCAGCACCTTCGCGTTCAGCATCTTCAGCTGACCGTCGACCCCGACCTCGGGCAGCAGCGTGTGGCGCGAGTAGCGGTCGCGCTGCTCGGGGGTCATCCCCTCGGTCGCGACCACGGGCAGCCCCTGCTCCTGCCAGAGGAGGATGCCGCCGGCCATCGAGGCGACGTCGGTGTAGCCGAGAGCTTCCATCTGCTCGGCCGCCTTGTAGGAGCGGTTGCCGCTGCGGCAGTAGAGGATCGTGCGCGCGGACTTATCCGGAGCGGCGGTGGCAATTTCGTCGGCGAGCAGCCCCGGCGGCACCAGCTTGCCGCCCTCGATCCGGGCCTCCTGGAACTCGTGCGGCTCGCGCGTGTCGATCAGGACGACGCCGCCGCCCTCAATCTCCTGCGCCACCTCGAAAGGCTCGATCTCCTCGACCTGCTGCTGCGTTGTCTGCGCCTCTGTCGCCATGCCTCTCCTAAATACCTTAAATCCGATCAGGCTTTACTTCAAAAAGTATAGCGAGGCGACGAGACGGTAGTGGGTCAGTTTGAAATCGCCCTAGATCCCGGCGATTCCATGCTCTAGCGTCGGCTCTCCGCAGACGAAGTGGCGGGAGCGCTGCGCTAACAGCCTCCCGCCCGGCACGAGGAGGCGAAGCTCCCCATGCAGGGAAAGCGTAGTCGGCACAAGCCGAGGGAAAGACGAACGCACGGAGCGGGCGATCCTTGCCCTTGTGCTAGCAAGTCATCCGCTCCACCGGACGATGCCCGAAATGAGCCGGGAGATTGGCAACAAGGAAGCCGTCGAACGCGCCGTGAGGCGGCTCAGCGACTACGGCTTGGTCCGTCTCCACGGCCAGACCATCCTTCTGACCGACGCGGCCTACCACTCGCATCGCTTGGGGGCCTGGTGAGCGTCGCAGAGCAGTTCGGAGCCAACCTCCGCTACTGCCGTAGGCAGGGCGGGCCTCTCCCAGGAAGAGACGGCTATGCGCGCCTCCCTGCACCGCACGGCCGTCAGCTACATCGAGCGGGGCACTCGCATCCCCAGGATCGACACCGCAGCGAAGCTGGCGGCAGTGGTCGGCGTCGATCCAGGCGACCTATTCGACGGGATCTCCTGGGAGCCGGGAGAGGTGCGGGTCGGCCAGTTCAAGCCCGACCCTGCCGATACCCTCTAGGTATGGCGAAGCAGTCCAAGAAGCCTGCCGACCTGAACCGCCTCGCCGCTGCCATCGTGGGCGATGCGACCGACGAAACGCCGCCAAAGCAGGAGACTGCCGAAGCGCGGGCGGGGCGGGCCGGAGGACGCAAGGGAGGGAAAAGTCGCGCGGCACGAATGACGGCTGAGCAGCGGAGTGAAGCCGCTAGACGAGCGGCGAACGCGCGCTGGGCCTCACACCGACGGGCTGGCCTCAGCGGTAAATAGGGAACTGGCGTCGAGCGGCTGGCGACGCTCACGGGCGCGGTTTCGAATCTCCTCAAGTCGCTCGGCAGCTACGTAGTAGGTCCCACGCTTCTTGCCGTGCTGCTTGAGCAAGCCAGCCTCAACAAGCGCTCTAAGATCGCTAGTCGCAACCTGATGCGAAATCTCCTCAGCGCCGAAGCGCTTGAGCACCGAGCGGTAGGAGGCATTGCGAACCCGAAGCCCAAGCGTGGCGTCGAACAACCCTTGGATTGATCGCTCGGGAAGTTCGCGTCTCTCCTCGAGCAAAGTTTCGAGGTCGGCCCACATCCTCTCTGACTCTCGAACCCGGCGCAGAACGCTCATGGCCTGGATGTAATGAGCTTCCAAGCAGAATCGCACCCAGGGACGCGCGTCGTTCTCAGGATTCCACCTACCTTCGCCGACGCTGCCCAGCACCTCGTAGTACCGCTGAGTATTGGCGCCCAGGTACTCCTCGATGCTGCACCATGCGGGGGCCAGAATCTTGTCGCGAGCCAGGACGAGAGTCTGCAAGCAACGGGACATGCGGCCATTGCCGTCTCGGAACGGATGGATCATGACAAGGCTCAGGTGGGCCATCGCGCCGCGCACGATAGGGGGAACATCCTGGTGGGCTGTGAGCTGCACCACCAGATCGTCAACGAGCCCCGGAACGCCATCCGCGTCCGGACCTTCGTACACGACCTCTCCCGTGGCATCGTTCCGAATCCAAATTGGCCCCTGACGCCAGAGGCCGGGACTGGCATCTAGGTCGTACTCAGCCATCATGAAATGAAGGCTTCGAATCAGGTGGGCGCTCAGCTCGAAATGCTCATCCTCCGCGAGTTGAAGCACATAAGTCATCGCCCTTCGATAGCCCATCACCGCATGCCAATCCTCGGTCCGGGCTTCCGCCGGATCGTCGTCCTCGATAGCGGCGACCGCATCCTCGACCGAGACGTTGTAGCCCTCGATGCTGTTTGAGCCCTGGATGGCACGAGCGGCCAGCATTCGCCGAACCGAGCCGACCCAGCGGCGCGGCTCAGCTACGTAGTGGCGCAGCTCTTTACGGAGCTGGTCGATCTTCGCGAGGGCAACCTCCTCCTCAACTCCCAATTCTGGGAATTCAAAAACCATTGAGGTCCTACGCTCAGGGGATATATCAATTGCATCCATGCGTGGAAATGATAATAACAGTTCCGACAGAGGAAGCAAACATTCTTTCCGTCCGAACGCTTACGCATAATGGGCAATATGAACAGGCTGAGCACCGAGAAGCGGGCGCAGATCATCGGCTGCCTCGTAGAGGGCAACTCGATCCGGGCAACGGTCCGGATGACCGGCGCGGCCAAGAACACGATCACGAAGCTGCTGGTCGACCTCGGGGAAGCCTGCGCCGAGTACCAGGACGGCGAGCTGGTCGACCTCCCCTGCCAGGTGGTCGAGGCCGACGAGATCTGGGCGTATTGCTACGCCAAGAACAAGAACGTGCCGGAGGAGTTCAAAGGCACCTATGGCTATGGGGACGTTTGGACGTTCACCGCGATCTGCGCCGACACGAAGCTTGTGCCGTCCTGGCTGGTCGGGGAGCGGACCTCTGACGATGCCGAAGTCTTCCTGACTGACCTGGCGAGCCGGATGGCGAACCGCATCCAGCTATCGACGGACGGCCACAGAATGTACGAAGGGACCGTGGGGCCGTCCTTCCGCCATCAGGTCGATTGGGCGCAGATCCACAAGACCTATGCCTCGGGCGGGGAGCCGGGCAAATACAGCCCGGCTGTCTGCACCGGAACGAAACGCCTGCCCCGGAAGGGCGACCCCGACCCGGATCGGATCTCAACCAGCTACGTCGAGCGCCAGAACTTGACGATGCGGATGGGGATGCGGCGCTTCACGCGGCTGACCAATGGCTTCTCGAAGAAGATCGAGAACTTGGCTCATGCCGTCAGCCTGCACTACCTCCACTACAACTTTGCCCGCCCTCACAAAGCGTTGAAGGATCGCTATCCCCGGACTCCGGCGATGGCGGCCGGGGTAGCCGATCACATCTGGTCGCTGGAAGAGATCGCGGCGCTGTTGGACTGACGATGGCTTTCCGTCCATCTCGGTCTCTATATTGGCTCTTGAGAGGTGCCCAAGTCGGCGAAAGGGTCCAGGGGACTCTGCCCATTGGCTAGCTGACAGGGGCCTCTCGTCGGTCAGAAGAAGATCTTTGAGCCGAACCTGAAGAAGTCGTAATCAGACTTGATCAGATGTTCGACCTGCTTGTACGACCGCAGATCCCCGCCCTCGTGCTTGCGCTGGACTGCCCAAGTGAGGTAGTCGGCCACCTGTAGACACGGATCGCTCTTCGCAGGAGAGAAGGCGCAA
>DASUIY010000338.1:0-3723 GCA_036279555.1 Solirubrobacterales bacterium
CCGCGGATAGGCTCCGCCCACATGTCCGACTTCGCGAAAGCGCTCGAGGCGGCCCTCGGCGGGGGCCCGCAGCGCCACCACGAGAAGACCGCCGAGCAGGGCAAGCTGCCGGTGCGCGAGCGGGTCGCCCGGCTCGTCGACCCCGGCTCCTTTGCCGAGGAGGCGGCGCTGGCGAACTGGGACGAGGAGGGCCTCGGCGCCGACGGCGTGGTCACCGGGCTGGCCGCGATCGACGGCCGCCGCGTCGCCCTGATGGCCAACGACCCCACGGTCAAGGCCGGCTCCTGGGGGCCGAAGACAGTGGAGAAGATCCTCCGCGTCCAGGAACGGGCGCTCTCCCTGCAGGTGCCGATGGTCTACCTGGTCGACTCGGCCGGGGCGCGGATCACCGACCAGGTGCAGATGTTCCCCGGTCGCCGCGGCGCCGGGCGCATATTCCACAACGAGGTGCGCCTCTCCGGCCAGGTGCCTCAGGTCTGCCTGTTGTTCGGGCCGAGCGCCGCCGGCGGCGCCTACATCCCCGCCTTCTGCGACGTGGTGATCATGCGCGACGGCAACGCATCGATGTACCTGGGCTCGCCGCGGATGGCGGAGATGGTGATCGGCGAGAAGGTCAGCCTGGAGGAGATGGGCGGGGCGAAGATGCACACCGGGGTCTCCGGCTGTGGCCATTTCCTGGTCAAGAGTGACGAGGAGGCGATCGACCTCGCCAAGCGCTACCTCTCTTTCATGCCGGGCAGCTGGCGCGAGGGGCCACCAGCCGCCCCCGCCGCCGAGCCGGCATCCGGCACCCCGATCGCCGAGATCCTCCCCGCCGACGAGAACAGGCCATTCGACATGCAGCTGCTGCTCGACTCGCTGCTCGACGCGGACAGCTTCCTGCCCGTCCACAAGCGCTGGGCGAAGGAGCTGATCGTCGGCTACGGCCGCCTTGACGGACGCGCGATCGGGATCGTCGCCAGCCAGCCCAAGCACACCGGCGGCGTCCTCTTCGTCGACTCCGCCGACAAGGCTGCCCGCTTCATCCAGACCTGCAATGCCTTCAACGTTCCCCTGCTCTTCCTCGCGGACGTGCCGGGCTTCATGATCGGCACCGCGGTAGAGCGGCACGGGATCATCCGCCACGGGGCGAAGATGATCAGCGCGGTCTCCGAAGCGACCGTGCCGAAGATCTCGGTCATCGTGCGCAAGGCCTACGGCGCCGGCCTCTACGCGATGGCCGGGCCCGCCTTCGAGCCGGACTGCTGCATCGCCCTGCCCAGCGCCTCGATCGCGGTGATGGGGCCGCAGGCGGCGATCAACGCGGTCTTCTACAACCAGATCCAGGCGATCGAGGGGGAGGCCGAGCGCGAGGCGTTCGTGGCGCAGAAGCGCGAGGAATACGCCGAGGACATCGACATCCTCCACCTCGCCTCCGAGATGGTCGTCGACGCCGTGGTTGACCCCGCCGACCTGCGTGCCGACCTGATCAGGCGCTTCGCGATGGCGGCGAGCAAGGACCGCTCCTTCGCCGATCGGCGCAATCCGGTTACGCCGGCGTAGGCTTGGCGACTTTCCACCCCTATAGGGGTAGGTAAGTCGCCAACCGGGTCAGGTTTCGAGCTTGGCGGCGAACTCGACGAACCAGTCGAGCGCAGCTGGGTTGGCGAGCGAGTCGCGGCTGGCCGCCTTCTCCGGTGGCGTGCCCATCAGGATCCGCTTGACCGGGACCTCGAGGATCTTCCCGCTGAGGGTCCGCGGGACCTCGGCGATTGGGTAGACCTCGTCGGGGACGTGGCGGGGAGAGCACTGAGTGCGAACCCGTTTGGCGATCTCCTTGCGCAGCTCGTCGTCGAGCTCGGCCCCCTCGCGGAGGACGACGAAGAGCGGCATCCAGCCCTCGGTCCCGGGGCGCGGCACGTCGACGACCAGGGCGTCGACGATCTCGTCGATGCCGAGCACGGCGCGGTAGATCTCGCTCGTCCCCATGCGGATGCCGGAGCGGTTGATCGTCGAGTCCGAGCGGCCGTAGATGACGGCTGTGCCGCGGCTGGTGACTTCGATCCAGTCGCCGTGGCGCCAGACGCCGGGGTAGTGCTCGAAGTAGCTGGCCCGGTAGCGGCTCTGCGCCTCGTCGTCGCCCCAGAAGAAGACCGGCATCGAGGGCATCGGCTCGGTGACGACGAGCTCGCCCACCTCGTCGACCACCGGCTTGCCGTCTTCGTCCCAGGCCTCGACCGCGGCGCCGAGAGCGCGACCCTGCAGCTCGCCGCGGTAGACGGGGAGCAGGGCGACGCCGCCGACGAAGGCGGTGCAGAGGTCGGTGCCGCCGCTGGTCGAGAAGAGCCAGGTGTCCGCTCCGAGGTGCTCGTAGATCCAGTCGAAGCCCTCGGGGGAGAGGGGGGAGCCGGTCGAGCCGACCGCCTTAAGGCGACTCAGGTCGCGGTCCGCGCCGGGCTCGCCCCCGGCCTTCATGCAGGCGGCGATGTAGGAGGCGCTGGTGCCGAACATGGTCACGCCGGCGCGCTCGGCGAGGTCCCAGAGCACGCCCATGTCGGGGTGGCCGGGATTGCCGTCGTAGAGGACGATCGCGGCGCGGGTGAGCAGGCCGGAGACGAGGAAGTTCCACATCATCCAGCCGGTCGTCGTGAACCAGAAGAGCCGGTCGCCGGGGTGAGCGTCGACGTGGAGGTTGAGCTTCTTCAGGTGCTCGAGCAGGATGCCGCCCTGCGACTGGACGATCGCCTTCGGCAGGCCGGTTGTGCCCGAGGAGTAGAGGACCCAGAGCGGATGGTCGAAGGGGACGCGCTCGAAGCTCAGCTCAGCTCCCTCGCCGGCGGCACGCAGCTCGTCCCAGGGCATCGCGTCGCGCAGGGGGGAGAGGTCGGGATCGGGATCGAGGTAGGGGAGGACGACCGTGCGCGCCAGGCTCGGCATCGCCGCTTGCAGCTCGGCGAGGGTCTCGCGCCGGTCGAAGTCCTTGCCGCCGTAGCGGTAGCCGTCGACCGCGAAGAGCACCTTGGGCTCGATCTGGGCGAAGCGGTCAATCACGCTGGCGGGGCCGAAGTCGGGCGAGCAGCTCGACCAGACTGCGCCGATGCTCGCGCTGGCGAGGAAGGCGACGATCGCCTCGGGGACGTTCGGCATGTAGGCGGCGACGCGGTCGCCGCGCTGCACCCCGAGCGCGCGCAGGCCGGCGGCGGTCGCGGCCACCTGGGCGCGCAGCTCGCCCCAGCTCAGCTCGCCGAGCTCGCGCAGCTCGGAGGCGTGCAGGATCGCCGCCTCGGCGTCGTCGTCCTTGCCGGCGAAGACGTGCTCGGCGTAGTTGAGGCTGGTGCCGGCGAACCACTCGGCGCCGGGCATCTCGCGGCGGCCGAGCACGCGCTCGTAGCCCCCGTCGGCCTGGACGCCGAAGAAGTCCCAGATCGAGGACCAGAAGGCATCGAGGTCGGAGACCGACCAGCGCCACAGCTCCTCGTAGGTGTCGAGCTTCAGCCCCCGCTCGGCCTCGAGCCAGCGCATGTACTCGCGCAGGCGCGAGCGCTCGACCAGCTCGGCTGACGGCTCCCAGAGCTTCTCGGGTGCGGCGCCGCTCACGCCGCGGCGGCTGCGCTCGCCGCCTGCGCCCGGTCCAGCTCGAACGGATCGTGCGAGCAGAGCAACTGCACGTCTTCGCCATGGCGCGCGACCAGCTCGCGCAGCCGGTCCTGGTTGGCCAGGCGCTGGCGGCGGTCGGCGTTGTTG
>DASUIY010000339.1:0-6717 GCA_036279555.1 Solirubrobacterales bacterium
CCGCGACAGGACCCGCGCGCCGGCCGGCTCAATCCATCGAGAGCGGACCGGTCACGTCCGCGTTCAGGAACTGATGCACGAAGCGGTTTTCGGAGTCGAACAGTTCCTCCTTCGGCCCCGACTCGACGATCTTGCCGTTCCAGAGCACGGCGATGAAGTCGGAGATCCGCCGCGCGGTGTTGAGGTCGTGGCTGATCACCAGGTAGCAGCCGCCGTTCTCCTCGTGCACCTCGCGGACCAGCTCGCAGAGGAGCGCCGTGCGCACCGGGTCGAGGCCCGAGTCGGGCTCGTCGAACATCACGATCGCCGGTTCCAGGACCAGGGCGCGGGCGAAGCCGGCGCGCTTGCGCATGCCGCCGGAGAGCTCGTTCGGCATCTTGTAGACCGCCTCGCTCAGCCCCACCTCCTTGAGCCGGCGGTTGCAGATCTCGCCGATCTCCTCCTCGCTCTTGTCGGTGTGCTGGCGCAGCGGGAAGGCGGTGTTGTCGTAGATGTTCATCGAGCCGAAGAGGGCGCCGTCCTGGAACAGCAGGCCGAACTTCTTGCGCACCTCGAAGAGCTCGTCGTCGGTCATGTTGGGGATCGACTCGCCGTGCACGAGGACGTCGCCGGAGTCGGGGTAGAGCAGGCCGACGATGTGCTTGATCAGCACGCTCTTGCCGGTGCCCGACGGCCCCAGCACCATCGAGACCTGGTCCTCGGGCAACCCGAGGTTGAGGCCGTTGAGGATGCGGGCGCGGCCGAACTGCTTGACCAGGTCGATGATCTCGATCGCGTCGGTGCCGCCGTGGTCGCGCTTGCGCCCGGTGTGGAAGCGGTAGGGATCGGACTCCGCCGGGTCGACGCCGGGGATGACGAAGTCGCGCCCCATCGTCATCCCGTCGTCGCTGACGTAGGGGCCGCTGTGCTCCGGCGCAGGCGCCACCGGCTCGGCGACCTCCGCGGTCGTCTCGGCCTCGGTCTCGAAATCGCCGTCGTCGGCTCGAGTTGGATCGTCCATGGACATAAGTAGCTCAGCCTCCTATCGGCGCTCGCGGGTTGGCTCCCCAGAAGACCAGGGTGCCCAGCATCCCGATGATGTGAACCAAGACGATGTTGAGGACCATCGACTTCGCGGTGGCGGTGCCGACCCCGACCGGGCCGCCCGACGCCGTGTAGCCGTAGTAGCAACCGACCATGACTATGGCGGTTGCCATGAACATGCCCTTGATCAGGCTGAACATCAGGTCGGGCGGGTTCTGGAACAGCCAGAAGATCAGCAGGTAGCCGCCGGAGGAGACATCGCCGATCTGCTGGACGACGGCGAGGTAGCTGGCGAAGTACATGATCCCGATCCCGACCAGGTACATGAAGGGGAAGGCGATCCAGGCGGCCAGCAGGCGGGTCGCGCAGAGGTAGGTGACGGGAGGGACGCCCATCACCTCGAGCGCGTCGATCTCGTCGGAGATCCGCATCGCGCCGAGCTCGGCGACGATCCCGGTCCCGACCTTGGCCGCCAGCATGTAGCCGAAGGCGTAGGGCATGATCTCGCGCAGGTCGCACCAGGCCGAGAAGACGCCGGCGTAGGCGGGCGCGCCCTGGGCGCGCAGCAGGTAGGCGCCCTCGATCCCGCACTGCAGGCCGAGGATGAAGACGAGGCCCCAGATGATCATCGCCGAGCCGAGGATCAGGATGCCTGCCTGGCGCAGGCTCTCGCCGAAGAAGCGCAGGACGCGGCCGCTGTAGACGAGGCCGGCGATGCGCGAGCCGAAGCGGGCGATCTCCCCGAAGGAGTCGAGCCAGCCGCGCGGGACCTCGAGCCAGGCGTTCATCGGATCGTCTGCAGCTCCGGGTTGGTGGCGAGCAGGGTCTGGGTGAAGGCGTAGTTGAAGGCGAAGACGCCCATGAAGGAGATCACGACCGCCTGGTTGACGGCGCGGCCGACGCCCGCCGCACCGCCGGAGGCGGTCATCCCCTTGTAGGAGCAGACGACGGCGATGATCGCGCCGAACAGCGTGCACTTGATCACCGAGCCCCAGAGGTCGGTGACCGAGGCGTTGGAGAAGAGGGTCGCGAGGAAGCCGCCGAGCGGCTGCTTGTAGAGGAGCTCGGTGATGATGCCGCCGCTGATCCCGAAGACCAGGGCGTATATGTCGAGCAGGCCGGTGATCAGCATCAGGGCGAGGAAGCGGGGCACGACCAGGTTCTTGATCGGGTCGACGCCGAGCACCTGCAGGGCGTCGAGCTCCTCGCGGATCTTGCGGGCGCCGAGGTCGGCGGTGATCGCGGTGCCGGCGCCGCCGGCGACGACCACCGCGGTCACGAACGGCGCGAACTCGCGGATCGAGGCGAGGACGAAGAAGCCGCCGAGACGGTCGAGCGCGCCGAAGAGGGAGAGGAAGTTGGCCGCCTGCAGGCCCGGGGCGCCGAAGCCGAAGGCCACGGTGGAGACCAGCAGCGGGAACCAGCAGAGCTGGAGGGCGAAGAGGAACTGGCCGATGAACTCCTCGCCGTAGGGGTAGGGGGGCTTGACCGCGGAGACGAGCGTTCGAGCAGTGAGGATCATCATGTCCCCGACCTGTTCGAACAGCGACTTTGCGGGCAGGAACGCCCTGTTTACAGCAGATCCGACCATCGTTCTCCTCCTGTGAACGAGTCTATGGGATGTGCCGGTGGGCACTGTTGAGTTCGGGCTAACTGGGCGCGGATGCGGGCCGGGAGCGGCCAACCCCCGTGCTATGTTCCGGCCGCTGTGGGGGGGCCTCGCATACACGCATCGCATTCCCGCCTGCGGGCAGCGATCGTGGCCTGCGCCGTTGCCGCGATTGCGATCTCGGCCGGCGCCTGCGGAGACGACGAGTCCTCCGACGCGAACGAGCCCGCCGGGAAGTACACGGTCGAGGTGGTCTCCGCCGAGTTCCCATCGCGCCAGGTCCTCGGCCAGACGTCGCTGCTGCGGCTCGGCATCCGCAACACCGGGCCCAAGACGGTCCCGGCCCTGGCCGTGTCGATCTCGATCGCGGGCCGGGAGGGCCAGGCGTCCACCCTGCCCTTCGGGATCCGCGATCCCCAACCCGAACTCGCCCAGCCGGACCGGCCCGTCTGGGTGCTCGCCCTCAGGTACCCGAAATTCAACGGCTCCTCCGAACCGGGCGGCGCCGGGACCTCCAACCCGAAGACCTTCGCCTTCGGCGAGCTGAAGCCGGGCGCGACGGCCAACGTGGTCTGGAAGCTGAGCGCGGTAAGGACCGGCCGCTACGTGCTCCGCTTCGTCGTCGACGCCGGCCTCGGCGGCCAGGCCAAGGCGGTCACCGCAGGCGGCAGCGAACCCGGCGGGTCGATCGGGGCGCGAATCGTCTCGGCCACCCCCGACAAGGTCGTCACCGACTCCGGCGAGGTCGTCGAGAAGTGAGGCCGGCGGCCCTCGTCGCGGCCGTCCTAGCCCTACTCGCCCTGCCGGCCTGCGGTTCCGCTCAGCAGCCCCCGGAAACCGGGACGGAACGACGACCCGGCGGCGGCGTCACCCTGAAGAGGGTCGGCAGCTTCGACAGCCCGACCTTCGTCGCCGCGGCGCCCGGCTTCCCGAAGCTGCTCTTCGTCACCGAGCAGGAGGGCAGGGTCGAGGTCATGCGCGGCGGCCGGCGCCGGGCCCGGCCGTTCCTCGACATCAGGGGCCTGGTCGGCTACGACGGCGGCGAGGAGGGGCTGCTCTCGATCGCCTTCCCCCCCGACTACCGGCAGAGCCGGCGCTTCTACGTCTATTACACGGACAACGACGGCGACATCCGCGTCGACGAGTTCCGCCGCCGCGGGGCGACACGCGCCGCTCGCGGTTCCCGTCGCACGGTGATCGTGGTCCCGCACCCGGTCAACGCGAACCACAACGGCGGCCAGCTCCAGTTCCTCGGCCGGCTCCTGTACATGGGCACGGGAGACGGCGGCGCCGGCGGCGACCCGCCCAACAACGCGCAGAACACCGGCACCCTGCTGGGCAAGCTGCTGCGGATCGACCCGCGGCCCTCCGGCGGGCGGCCCTACTCGGTCCCGTCCGGCAACCCGTTCGTGGGCAGGACGGGCCGCGACGAGATCTACAGCTACGGCCTGCGCAACCCCTACCGCTTCTCCTTCGACACGACGACGTCGCCCGGACGGCCCCGGATCGCGATCGCAGACGTCGGCCAGAACCGCTTCGAGGAGCTCGACTACACGACCGTGGGCGCCGCCGGCGGCGCCAACTTCGGCTGGGACGCCTTCGAGGGCTTCGCCCCCTACACCGAAGCGGACGGGAACACGCCGAACCCGGGCGGCACGGTGAAGCCGATCATGGCCTACGACCGCGGCCGCGACGGCGGCAGCTGCACGATCATCGGCGGTTACGTATCCCGCGACCGCCGGTTGCCCTCGCTGCGCGGTCGCTACGTCTACGCCGACCTCTGCTCGGGCAAGCTGCGCGGCCTCGTCCCCCACCCGCGGCGGGCCAGCCACGACCGGCTCCTCGGCCTCACCGTGGACACCCCCTCCACGTTCGGCGAAGACGGCCGCGGGCGCCTCTACGTGGCCTCCATAGAGGGGCCGGTCTACAGGCTCGTACCACGCTGAGCACCCCCTCGATTCCCATGCTATGCTGCGCGCCGAATGCGGGGGAACTTCTTGAGCATACGAGGCCTCTTCGTCATTGCGACGACCACCTTTGCCCTCCTGCTCGCGGCGGGCTGCGGCGACAGCGACGACTCTGCGACCGGCTCGTCCAGCGGTGACACCGAGGAGATAACCGTCGATACGGGATCGCTCTCGAAAGCGGCGTTCATCAAAAAGGTGGAACCGATCTGCAGGAAGGCCACGGGAAAGTTCCAAACGCAGCTGGGGAAAGTCTTCGAAGAATCCGGCAACAACCCGCGCAAACCCACGGAAATCCCCCTCGAATTCGAATTCTACGAAAACGATTTCGCGAAGATCTACCAAACCCAGATCGACGAAATCAGCGCGCTCGGCGCACCGAGCGGGGACGAGCAGGAGATCGCCGCCTACCTCGAAGCCGTGCAGAAGGGGATCGAGGAAGCGGCCGAAGACCCCGAAGCCTTCAACACAGCCTTCCTCGAAGCCCAGGGAAACTTCAAGGAAACGCCCCCGCTGACCGCGGCCTACGGCTTGCGCGGCTGCTCGTAACCTCGCAGAGAGTAATCTTGGCCAACCAGCCAAGGTCCGAGGAAGGGAGTTCCCAGTGGAGAGCGGCACTGCCGAGAAGAGCAGCGAGGCGACAGGGGCATCCAACAGAGCGGGCCGGGCCGCGGAGCCGGATGCTGCGATCGAGGTCCACAACCCGGCGACCGGCGGCCTGATCGCCACCGTCCCGGTCGACTCGCCCGAGAAGGTCGCCGAGACGGTCGCGCGGGTGCGCGCCAACCAGGCCGAGTGGGAGGCGATCGGGATCGAGGGCCGCTACCGCTGGCTCTCCAAGCTGCGCGACTGGCTGCTCGACAACTCCGAGCGCGTGATCGACACTATGCAGGCCGAGACCGGGAAGGTCCGCGCCGACGCGTCGGGAGAGCCGGTCTACCTCGCCGACCTGATCAACTTCTACGGCTCCAAGGCGGCGCAATTCATCGGCGAGGAGGCGGTCCGGCCCCACACGCCGCTGCTGGCATCGAAGAAGCTGCGCGTGCAGTACCGGCCCCACCCCGTGGTCGGCATCATCAGCCCCTGGAACTTCCCCCTGATCCTCGCCCTCGGCGACGCGATCCCGGCGATGCAGGCCGGCGCCGCGGTCGTGGTCAAGCCCTCCGAGTTCACCCCCCTCGGGCTGGCCGAGGTGGTCAAGGCCTGGAAGGAGGAGATCGGCGGCCCCGACGTCTTCGACTGCGTGCAGGGAGTCGGCGAGACCGGCGGCGCGCTGGTCGACGAGGTCGACTTCGTCCAGTTCACCGGCTCGGACCGCACCGGGCGCAAGGTGATGGCGCGGGCGGCCGAGACGCTGACCCCGGTCAGCCTCGAGCTCGGCGGCAAGGACCCGATGATCGTCCTCGCCGACGCCGACCTCGACAGGGCGGCGAACGCCGCGGCCTGGGGCGGGATGATGAACTCGGGCCAGATCTGCATGTCGGTGGAGCGGATCTACGTCGAGGAGCCCGCCTACGACAGCTTCCTCGCCAAGCTCACCGCCGCCGTCGCCGAGCTGCGCCAGGGCGCCGACGGCAAGGGCTTCGGCAAGGAGGTCGGCGCGATGACCTCCCCCAACCAGATCGGCATCGTCGAGGATCACGTCGGCGACGCGCTCGCCAGCGGGGCGAAGGCGCTGACCGGCGGCAAGCGGGTGCCGGGCCCCGGCGACTACTTCGAGCCGACCGTGCTGGTAGACGTCGACCACTCGATGAAGGTGATGCGCGACGAGACCTTCGGCCCGGTGGTGGGCGTGATGAAGGTTCGCGACGCCGAGGAGGCTCTGCGCCTCGCCAACGACAGCCGCTACGGCCTCTCCGGCTCGGTCTTCGGCGAGAAGGAGCGGGCAGAGCAGGTGGCGCGGCGGGTCGAGTGCGGCGCGGTCAACGTCAACGACGTGCTGGTCAACTACGCGGCGATGGACGTGCCGATGGGCGGCTGGAAGCAGTCGGGGATCGGCTACCGCCACGGCGAGCCGGGGATCAAGAAGTACTGCCGCACCGAGTCGGTCGTGATCACCCGCTTCGGCGGCAAGCGCGAGCCCAGCTGGTACCCCTACACGAAGGCCCGCCGCGGCCTCGT
>DASUIY010000340.1:0-2931 GCA_036279555.1 Solirubrobacterales bacterium
CGCCTTGCCCTCGACCAGGACAGGTTCGAAGGCCTGGATGCCGAGGCGGTGCAGGGTCGGTGCCCGGTTGAGCAGGACAGGGTGCTCGTGGATGACTTCCTCGAGCACGTCCCAGACCTCCGGGATCATCGACTCCACCATCTTCTTCGCCGCCTTGATGTTCTGGACGGCTTTGCGCTCGACGAGCTGGGCCATGATGAACGGCTTGAACAGCTCCAGCGCCATCAGCTTCGGCAGGCCGCACTGCTGCAGCCGCAGGCTCGGGCCGGAGACGATCACCGAGCGGCCGGAGTAGTCGACGCGCTTGCCGAGCAGGTTCTGGCGGAAGCGTCCCTGCTTGCCCTTGAGCATGTCCGAGAGCGACTTCAGGGGACGGTTGCCGGGACCCGTGACCGGGCGGCCGCGACGGCCGTTGTCGAACAGCGCGTCGACCGCCTCCTGCAGCATCCGCTTCTCGTTGTTGACGATGATCTCCGGAGCGCCGAGGTCAAGCAGCCTTTTCAGCCGGTTGTTGCGGTTGATCACCCGGCGGTAGAGGTCGTTGAGGTCGGAGGTGGCGAAGCGGCCACCGTCGAGCTGAACCATCGGGCGCAGCTCCGGCGGGATCACCGGCACCGCGTCGAGGATCATCCAGTCCGGCTTGTTGTCGGAGTTGAGGAAGGCGGAGGCGACTTTCAGCCGCTTCACCGCGCGGGCCTGTTTCTGGCCTTTGGAGCTGTTGATGATCAGCTCGAGTTCCTCGCAGTCGGCGGCGAGGTCGACCTGTTCGAGCAGATCGCGAACCGCTTCCGCGCCCATGCCGCCGCGGAAGTACTCGCCCCAGCCGAACGGCGAGCCGAAGCGGTCCTTGAGCTCGCGGAAGACCGTCTCGTCGTTGACGACGTCCTTCGGCTTCATCTCGGTGAAGATCTTCCAGACCTCCTCCATCCGCTCGATCGCCTCGTCGATGTAGGCCTCGGTGTCAGAGATCTCCGCCTCGAAGGTCTTGCGCAGCTCTTTGATCGTTTTGGCCCGCTCGTCGTCCTTCAGCTTGCGCAGCTGGGTGGCGGTCAGTTTCAGCGAGTCGGCCCAGATGTGGTCGTCGTCGTCGAACTTGGCCTGGGTGCCGTCCTCGAGGTACTTGACCCGGCGCTCGAGAGCCTCGTTCAGCTCCTGGGTCCGTTTCTGCCTTTCGGCCTCGTAGGAGTCGGTGACCTTCTTGACCTCTTTCTCGAGCATCCCGAGGTCCTTGTCGCGGGCCTCGACGTCGACCCAGGTGATCATCGACGCGGCGAAGTAGAGGACCTTCTCCAGCTCCTTCGGCGCCATGTCGATCAGGTAGCCGATCCGGCTGGGGACTCCCTTGAAGAACCAGATGTGAGAGACCGGAGCGGCCAGGTCGACGTGGCCCATGCGCTCGCGCCGGACCTTGGAGCGGGTCACCTCGACGCCGCAGCGCTCGCAGACGATGCCCTTGTAGCGGACGCGCTTGTACTTGCCGCAGTAGCACTCCCAGTCCTTGGTCGGGCCGAAGATGCGCTCGCAGAAGAGCCCGTCTTTCTCGGGCTTCAGCGTGCGGTAGTTGATCGTCTCGGGCTTGGTTACCTCGCCCCAGCTCCAGGAACGGATCTTCTTCGACGACGCGAGGCCGATCTCGATTGCGTCGAAATTGTTGATGTCGATCATCAGTCCTCCACCTTTGCCTCTTCGGCCTCAGCCTCGGCCCCGTCGGTTCCGCCCTCGCCCTCGGCGATCACCTGCTCCTCCTGCTCGTCGGCAGCCGTGCTTCCCCCGTTGGGGGAGTCGGCGCGGACTCCGGTCAGGTCCATGCCCAGCTCCTCGGCGGCCTTGAGCAGGTCGTCGTCCTCCTCGGCGATCTCCACGTCTCCCCCTTCGGAGACGACGTTGGCGTCCAGCGAGAGGCTCTGGATCTCCTTCAGCAGCACTTTGAACGACTCCGGGATCGACGGCTCGGGGATGTTCTCGCCCTTGACGATCGCCTCGTAGGCCTTCACCCGGCCGACCGTGTCGTCGGACTTGACCGTGAGCATCTCCTGCAGCGTGTAGGCAGCGCCGTAGGCCTCCAGGGCCCAAACCTCCATCTCGCCGAAGCGCTGGCCGCCGAACTGCGCCTTGCCGCCCAGCGGCTGCTGGGTGACGAGCGAGTACGGGCCGGTCGAACGCGCGTGGATCTTGTCGTCGACCAGGTGCAGCAGCTTGAGGATGTACATGTAGCCGACGGTGACCTTGCCCTCGTAGGGCTCTCCCGTGCGGCCGTTGTAGAGCTGGGCGCTGCCGGCCGCGCGAGCGCCCGGCCGGGCGCTCTTGTCGATGCCGAGGTCGATGCCGCGCTCGGCGTTCTCCTCCTGCCAGCTGACCAGGGCCTCGTCGACGTCCTCGACGGTGGCGCCGTCGAAGACCGACGTGGCCACGTAGACGCGGCCGTCGCCTTCGTCGGAGTGGGCCTGCTTGTAGGCGTCGGAGCCGTCGTCATACCAGCCGTTTGCCGCGACCCAGCCGAGGTGCGTCTCGAGGATCTGGCCGATGTTCATCCGGCTCGGCACGCCGAGCGGGTTGAGGATGACGTCGACGGGCGTGCCGTCCGCCAGGTGAGGCATGTCCTCCTCGGGCACGATCTTCGAGATCACGCCCTTGTTCCCGTGGCGGCCGGCGAGCTTGTCGCCCTCGGCGATCTTGCGCTTCGTCGCAACGTAGACGCGGACCAGGTCGTTGACGCCGGCCGGCAGGTCGTCGCCGTCGTCGCGGCTGAAGGTCAGCACCTCGGTGACGACGCCACCCTCGCCGTGCGGAACCTTCAGCGAGGTGTCGCGGACCTCGCGCGCCTTCTCCTTGAAGATCGCGCGGATCAGCTTCTCCTCGGCCGTCAGCTCGGTCTCGCCCTTGGGCGTGACCTTGCCGACCAGGAGGTCGCCGGAGACGACCTCGGCCCCG
>DASUIY010000341.1:0-3709 GCA_036279555.1 Solirubrobacterales bacterium
GCCCGGCTGCGCCACTCCGGGTGCACCCAGAGATCCTGGATCGTGCCGTAGCGGCCGGGCACGTGGATCGCGTGCTGCCAGCTGGCGGCGAGGACCCCGACGATCGTCCCTCCGTCCTCGCCCACCGCCTCCGCCACCAGCAGGGCACCCACCTCTCGATCCCCGGCAAGCTCGCGCGTCGCCTCCTCCAGCTCGACCGCGGATGGGCCCTTCCCGCTCAGCTCGACCAGCAGCTCGGCCACAGCGGCCGCGACCGCGGGTGCGTCCTGAGCCGAGGCCTCGCGCACGCGCCAGCCGGCGCCGGCGTCGTGCGCGGTCTCGGCCTCGGTGGGAGTCGCCCCCTCCATGCGAGTCAGACCGCACCGGCCGGCGTCCCCGCCGGCTCCAGCTCGACGCTCCAGGCGTCGGGCGAGTCGCTTCCGGTCACCGTGCGGGCGATCGCCGCCATCGGCGCCCGCGCCTTGAGCAGGATCTCGTCGAACTCGTCCTCGGGATCGGACTGCATCACGATCGCGCCGCCGGCGCCGATCGTCGTGCGTCCCTCGCGCAGGACGATCGTGCGGATCACGATGCTGAGGTCCATCACGCCGTCGAGGCCGAAGTACCCGATCGCCCCCGAGTAGACGCCGCGCGCCTCGGCCTCGATGTCGTCGATGATCTCCATCGTGCGCTGCTTCGGCGCCCCGGTCATCGAGCCGCCCGGGAAGCAGGCCCGCGCGCATTCGGCCGCGCTGCGGTCCGCCGAGAGCGTGCCCTCGATCGTCGAGATCAGCTGGTGGACCGTCGCGTAGTCCTCGACGATCATCAGCTCGGGGACGGCGACGCTGCCGACCTCGCAGACGATGCCGAGGTCGTTGCGCAGCAGGTCGACGATCATCAGGTGCTCGGCGTAGGTCTTTTCGTCGTTGGTCAGCTCGGCCTTCAGCGCCGCGTCCTGCTCGGCGTCGGACGAGCGCGAGGTGGTTCCCTTGATCGGCCGCGCCTCGACCCGGCGCTCGCGGTCGACGGAGAGGAAGCGCTCGGGCGAGGAGCTGACCACCGCGACCTCGCCGAGCTTCAGGTAGGCGGCGAAGGGCGCCGGGTTGCTGCGGCGCAGGTTGCGGTAGAGGTCGAAGGGCTCCGGGCTCGCGTCGGTCGAGATCTGGTCTGTGAGGCAGACCTCGTAGGACTCGCCGGCGGCGAGTTCGGCCTGGCAGCGGGCGATGTCGGCGAGGTACTGCTCGCGGCCGCGGCCGCACTCGAAGCCGACGTGGGACACGCTGGGCTCGCCGAAGGTCCGGTCGGGGTCGGGCTGACGGGCCTCCCCCAGGGCCTCGTGCACGGCGGCCTCCGCTTCGTCCAGCCAGCTCTCCGCCTCGGCCTCGTCGTCGCGGCAGAGCGCCATCAGGTGGGTGCGGTGGCGGACGTGGTCGACGGCGATCAGGCGGTTGGCCAGCATCTGCACCGCGTCGGGCACGTCGGAGCGGTGCACGTTGGTGGCGCCGCAGTCGGCCTTCAGCTCGTAGCCGAGGTAGCCGACGAACCCGCCCAGCAGGCCGGGCACCTGCCCCGGCGGCGTCTCGATCGCGCGCTTGGCGATCTCGCGGTCGAGCACGTCGAAGATAGAGCCGCGCTCGAGCACGGTCGTCCCGGCGCGGTGGGCCTCGACCGCGCCGGCTTCGACGTCGTACTCGAGCACGCAGCGGTCCTCGCCGGCGCTGGTGCCGAGATAGGAGCTCTGCGCCAGCCGCGTCGGCGCGTCGGCGCTGTCGAGCCAGAAGGCGTACTCCTCGTCCGCGAAGAGCGCTTCGAAGAGGGCCTCGGTCGAGGGCTCCCCCGGGATCGCTCGCATCAGCAGCTTCGTGTCGGACGCGACCGCCTCGCGCGCGGTCGCGTTGCGCGAGGGCGCCGCCGGGCGGCGCGCGGGGCGCGCGCTCGACGCCTTGCGGCTCTCGGCGAGGGCGTAGAAGTTCCGCACCAGGGTGGCGCCGTGATCGGTGGCGATCGACTCGGGGTGGAACTGCACGCCCCACATCGGCCGGCCGCGGTGTTCGATCCCCATCACCACGCCGTCGTCGGCCCAGGCGCAGACGTTGCCGTCGGTGTTCATGCCGGTGATCGCGAGCGAGTGGTAGCGGACGACCGGGAACCCCTGCGGGATGTCCTGGAAGAGCCCGCTGCCTTCGTGGAAGATGCGGCTGAGGCGCCCGTGCATCGCCTCCGGAGCGCTCTTGACGTCGCCGTCGAGCATCTTGCCCAGCCCCTGGTGGCCGAGGCAGATGCCGAGGACCGGGATCTCGCTGTAGCGGAGGATGTCGTCGCAGACGCAGAAGTCGTGCCAGCGGCGCGGCGTCCCCGGCCCGGGCGAGAGCACGATCGCGTCGAAGTCCCAGCGCGAGAGCGCCCGCCAGGAGACCGCGTCGTTGTCGACCACTATCGGCTCCTCGCCGGAGACCCCGGCCAGCAGGTGGAAGACGTTGTAGGTGTAGGAGTCGTGGTTGTCGACGAGCAGCGTCCTCATCGCGTCGCCTCCAGCCCGAGGCCGCGGGCGCTGCGCTCGAGCACGGTCTGGATCGCCCGTTCGACGTGCGGTTCGCGCTCGCGCTCCAGGTACCAGCGCGAGAGGTGCGAGGCGAAGCGCGCCAGCTGCATCACGTCGAGCTTCTCCACCGCCTGGCCCAGGTGGCGCCGGTACATCTCCGACTGCACGACCGCGAAGCGGTATTCGGGGTCCTGGGCCGGCTCGCCGCGAGTCGCTCCGTTGCCCCCGTCGCTGTTGCGGGTCTGGGCCCGCGCCAGGTCCCAGCCGAGGCTGTGGTCGGCCTCGAGCAGTTTGCCCGTCTCGAAGTCGACCCGTTTGCCGGTCGGGTGCATGAGGAAGAAGCCGAGGGCGACCTGGGGGGCGATCCGCTCCGGTGAGGGATGGCGGCGGCGGACCTCGGCCCGCGCGGCCTCGGCCTCGAGCTCGGCATCGATCCACTCGGCCAGGTCGTCGATCAGGACCGCGTCCTTCTTGCTCGAGGCGATCGTCTGCCGCTCTTTGGAGACCATCTCGTGGAAGACGTCGTGCTTGGGGTGGATCGTGCCGTCGCCGCCCCCTGCTGCGGCCAGCTCTGCCATCAGCTTGCGGCGGCAGGTGACGTGGGCGACCCACTCGGCGCCGCAGATCTGGATCGAGGTCATCTCCTCGTCGAGGCCCGGCGCCGCCGTCCAGTAGGCGAGCGCGCGCATGTGCTGGGTCGGCAGCCCGTCGGCGCGCAGCAGCGCCATCTCGTCGAGCTCCTTGCGCCCGGTGGCGTAGATCACGGCGCCGTCGGGGCAGCGGTGGAGCATCCCCTCGCGCAACCCGAGCTCGGTCAGCTCGCCGACCTCGGGCAGGAAGTCGGACTCGAAGAAGACCCGGTCGAAGGCGATGCCGAGCCGGGCCAGGGTCTTGCGCTGGCCCGAGATCACCCAGGCGCGCGTCTTCGACCAGAGCTCGATCGCCTGCTGGTCGCCGTCGAGGACGCGCTGGAGGAGCTGGTCGGCGCTGTCGTTCTGGAGGTCGAGCTCTCGCGCCAGCGAGTCCTCGGGGTCGCCGCTTCCGTCGCCGTTCCCGGCCCGCCCGGACTTGACGTAGTCGGCGTAGCAGTAGCCGACGAAGTGGTCGCTCTTCTGGCCGCCTTCGGGCCAGGACTGGGTGTGGCGGCCGCTCTGGACCACGCCGGCCATCGCCTCGCCCATGCTGCGG
>DASUIY010000342.1:0-15043 GCA_036279555.1 Solirubrobacterales bacterium
CACGGGGCCAGAGGGCGTCTACCTCGAAGCCGCGGACGGTCGTGTTGAAGGACGGGGTGGGCAGGTCGTGGTCGCGGCAGAAAGTGGCGAACTCGTCCTCGAGGGGTGAGCGGGTGATCGTCGCGGCACGTGCTTCCGCCAGCAGGCGGCGAATCGGTTTCAAGGCTCTGCGGCCGTAACCTCGCTCGCAGACTTCCTCGACCGCCGTCAGTTGCAGGAGGCTCAGGCGGTCTGCCTCCTCCCAGGCGGATTCCAAGCGCTTCAGGCTCGTGAATTCGGCCAGGTCGAACAGAGTGCGAGCAACCGTCGTGACCGGCAGCCCGCCACGCACAGCGCAATCCTCCGGGTGCAGGCGTCCGCGATGGATGAAGATTCCCTCGCGACGATGGATCCCCTGGCGTCCCGTCGCAGCGGTGACGTCGATCAGCGGGGAACGGTGGCGGGCCAGTCCCCAAAGCGCCGCCGCGCTGCGATGACTCAACAGCGCCTCCTCTCCGTATGCAAGGACGGCTGCCCAGCGGCGCCCCGCCTCGGCAATGCGCGAGTGCCCAAGCGCGAAGACCGCGCGGTGTAGGTGGTGTAGCCGTCCTTCGGCCAGCCATCGCTCGATTGTCCGTTCCGGAATCCCGAGCTGCACCAGCTGACCCCACCCGACGACGCCGTGCTGCTTGTCAGCCAGCCGGGCAATCTCCCACCCTCGCCCCCCGTGTCTGAGTTTTCCCGCCATATACGGTGGTCAAGCTCAGACACGCCCTGGGTTCTCCCCCTCGGAGGCAGGAAATCGGTGGGACTGGAGCGTTGCTAGGGTCGGGGCGTATGGCTTCCGACACGATTTCGTTTGCTCGCGGGGCGCCTAGCGCCGACATCCTGCCGCGGGACGCGGTGCGGGACGCGGCGGCGGTTGCGCTGGCCGAGGACTGGGAAAAGGCGCTCTCCTACGGGACCGGGATCGGGCATCCGGGCCTCTGCGAGTGGATCGCGGAACGCCACGGGGGGCTCGACGCCGGACAGGTGATGGTCGCCAACGGGTCGCTGGAGGCGGGGTGGATGCTCTTCGAGCACCTGCTCGAGCCGGGCGATCGGGTCGTGGTCGAGCAGCCCACCTACGATCGCACGCTGCTGATGCTGCAGCGGCTGGGGGTCGAGTTGGTGCCGGTCGCGCTCAAGGCCGACGGGCTGGACGTCGCGGCGCTGGAAGCGGCGCTCTCCGAGGGGCCGATCAAGCTCGCCCACATCATCCCCAACTTCCACAATCCCGCCGGCTGCACGCTCTCGGCCGCGAAGCGGGTGCGGCTGGTCGAGCTGGCCGCCGAGCACGGCTTCTGGATCTTCGAGGACGACCCCTACCGCGAGCTGCCGTTCGAGGGCGAGGCGCTGGAGACGATGCTCTCGATCGACAAGGCCGACCGCGTGGTCCACGCCTCCTCCTTCTCCAAGACGGTCAGCCCCGGCGTGCGGGTCGGCTACCTCGCCGGGCCGGGCGCGGAGATCGCGAAGCTGGCGAAGCGGGCCAACGAGACATACATCTCGCCGAACATGCTGGCCGAGTCGGTCGTGCTCGAGCTCTGCCGCTCCGGCGGCCTCGACCGCAACATCGACTTCGTCAAGGGCGCGCTGCGCGCTCGCCGCGACGCGCTGGTCGATGCTCTGCGCGAGCAGATCCCCGAGGCCGAGTTCGTCGTCCCCACCGGGGGTTACTTCCTCTGGCTCGACCTCGCCGAGGGCACCGACACGACGGCCCTGCTCGCCGAGGCCAAGGGCGAGGGAGTCGCCTTCGTCGCCGGCCCCGATTTCATGATCGAGGGTGGTGCCAACAGCCTCCGTCTCTCCTTCGCCAGCGTGCCCCCCGACCGGATTCCCGAGGGAGTGGCGCGCATTGCGCGGGCTCTTGAGCGTATCCGGGCTGGCTCACCGGCCTAGCGGCCGTAACGGTCGCTCGAAAGGACGAGCTGCTCGGGGATCGTCGCCCGTGGCGGCGGTGCCGGGTCGGCGCGGACCGAGACCGTCTCGGCGACGCTGCGGGAGACCTGGTGGCGGCCCTCGCCGGAGGCGATCGTCACGCCCTCCTCGCCGGAGCTCTCGACCTTCCCCTCCAGCCCCGGATGCAGGCCGGCGTCCTTGAGGTAGTGCAGCAGCTCCTCGGCCTCGTTCTCGAAGCGCAGCACGGTCACGGCGGCGCCGGGCTCGACGTCGGCGAGCAGCGAGCCCGTCTCGCGAGCCCCCTCGACGATCGGGTGGCCGTGGGGGCAGGTCGTCGCGTCGCCGATCGCGGCTCGCATCCGCTCCTCCAGCACCGGCGACATCGCGTGCTCGATCCGCTCGGCCTCCTCGTGCACCTCGTCCCAGGGAATGCCGAGCACGTCGGTGAGGAAGCGCTCGATCATGCGGTGGCGGCGGACGATGTGGCTGGCGTGCTCCCGCCCGGAGGCAGTGAAGTCGAGCGACTTGTCGGGTTTGCGCTCGACGTAGCCGTCGCCGACGAGGCGGCCGATCATCTCGTGCACGGTGGGCGGAGAGAGCTGCATCGCGCGGGCGATGTTGGCGCCGGTCATCGGCAGCCCGGCCTCCTCCAGCCAGAACATGATCTCCAGGTACTCCTGCTCGGCAACCGTCGCGTTCTCCTGCGACAAGAGGTGCTCCTTCCAGGGTTGAATTCGGTGCGGACTCGATACTAGACGGCACCGATCTGCTGCCGCCGTGGGCTTGCGGATGGCGTGCGGGCTAGGCTTGCGGAGTGGGGAGAGGGCCCGAAAGCGGCGAGTTCGATTGGGGAGGGGCCGCGCCTCCGCTGAGAACGCGTGAGCCCGGCGGCGATGCGCCCGGAGACGAGCCGCGCAAGGACTTCCAGCTCGCGACCCAAGAGGGCGCCCACCGAGAGCCGATCGACGGCGTGCGGATACGCGAGGCGCGCACGATTCCAGACGATCGTGGCACGGTCTGCGTCGCCTACGACCCCCGCTGGGGCTTCACCGAGGAGCCGATGGTCTACTGCTACGAGGTGACGATCCGTCCCGGCGCGATCAAGGGCTGGATCCTGCACGAGACCTACGACGACCGCCTCTTCCTGGCGGCGGGAGCGGTCCGTTGGGTGCTCTTCGACGACCGGGATGGCTCGCCGACGCGGGGCAAGCTCAGCGAGCTCTTCTTCGACGAGCATCACCGCAGCCTGCTGCGAATTCCACGCGGGGTCTGGCACGCGGTCCAGAACGTCGGCGCGGGGGATTCCCGGATGGTCAACTTCCCCACCGCCCCTTATGACTACGAGAATCCAGACAAGACGCGGCTGCCGATCGACACCGATCGAATCCCGTATCGCTTCGAGCGCTGAGCCCCGGTGAGCGCCGCGGCGGCCTGGCGCCGCGGCAGTGGCATCGCCAGAGCGGCGTCCAACGCCCTGCGCAGGCCGCCGGCGGTCGGCGATCCGCCCCTCGTCAGCGTCGTCATCGCCACCTACAACTGGTCTGAGGTTCTGCGCTGGGCGATTCGCTCGGTCCGCTCTCAGAGCTATCCGCGCTGGGAGCTGATCGTGGTCGGGGATTGCTGCACCGACGATTCCGGGGCGGTCGTGGCTTCCTTCGCCGATTCGCGAATCCGCTGGCACAACCGTGCGGTGAACGCCGGCAGCCAGTCGCTCCCCAACAACGACGGCATCGCGATGGCGCGTGGCGAGCTCGTCGCCTATCTCGGCCACGACGACCTCTGGACTCCGGATCACCTGGCGCGGCTGGTGGCCGCGCGGGCGACTGCGGGCGCGGACATCGCCTTCTCCCTCTCCGAGGTGATCGGCCCGCCCGGCAGCGGCATGCGCAACATCTCCGGCTTCAAGCCGCATGGCTACGGCGGTGGGCACCTGCCGCCGAGCTCGCTCCTGCACCGGCGCGACCTGGTCGAGCGCATCGGCGGCTGGCGCGACTACCGCGATATCGAGCAACCGCCGGACACGGAGCTGCTCGAGCGGGCGCTAAGCGCCGGCGCCTCGTTTGCCTGCTCCTGGGCGCTCACGGCCTTCAAGCTGCCCTCGGCGATGCGGCGCAATTCCTACGTGGAGCGGCGCTCCGACGAGCAGGCCGAGCTGGCGCGGCGGATGCAGGGCGAGACGGCCTTTCAGCTGCGAGAGCTGGCACGCGCGGTGGCGAGCCGCGCGAGGCGGCCGGGCAGCGACCCGAACCGCTTCGCCCCGCAGGTCGGCCCGGAGGACGGCAAGGGCGCCTACGTTCGGGCGGCGCGCCGCGCGCGCGGGCTGGATCCCTAGAAGCGGTGCCGGCTCAGCGCCGCTCGACCAGGGTCGAGACGACGGCTTCGTAGAAGCCGTCGCCCATCGCGCCCTCTGTGACGGTGACGTTGTCCCAGGCGGGCATCGCGGCGCGCAGGCCGGGGTCGCGCTCGGGCCCGTTGGCGACGACGAAGAAGCGGCCGACCGCGGCGGCGACCTCGAGGTCCTCGACCGAGTCGCCGACCGCGATGCACTCGGCCGGGTCGTAGCCGCGGGCGCGGGCGTGGGCGGCGACGGAGCCGGCCTTGCTGACCAGCTTGGGAACGAGGTGGTAGGCGTGGGTGGGGCCGTCGACCGCCGGCATCTCGCGGCCGATCGCGCCGTTGTCGAGCAGCCGCAGGTCGTCGTGGCCCTCCGCCTCGAGCACCGCGTTGGCCTCCTCGACGTCGACCTTGCCGCGGAAGAGGTGGGAGAGGATGCGTCCCGTGTGCCAGGGGGCGTGGTACTCGAGCCGGCCTTCGTAGCGCTCGAAGAGCATCTTTGGGATGCCGCGCTGCTCGATCTTCTCGTAGACGGTGCCGTCCTCGTCGGGGACGAGGTCGCCGGTCATCAGGGTCGTCTCGCCGTCGATCGCGAAGGCGCAGCCGGCCTCGTAGATGTAGGAGGACTGGCCCATCAGCCGCGCGCACTCGTGCACCTGCGGCTCGCGCCGGCCGGACATGATCACGACCTCGACCCCGGCCCGGTGGCATGCCTCCAGCCCGCGCGACTGCGCCAGCGAGAAGGCGCCCTCGGCGTCGCGGAAGAGCGAGGAGCTCTTGCCGAGCAGGGTGCCGTCGAGGTCGGTGTAGACGCATCGCAGTGGCATGGTGCGGTCGTTACCGTAGCCGGATGATCGTGAGCGAACCTGAGTGGGGGGATGGGAAGGCCCTGCCCCGGACGCGCGGCTTCGCCGCGCTTGAGTGTCCGGGACAGGGCCTTCCCATCCCCTGCCACGAGCTTTCGGCCCGAGGAGCGATCCCGTGATCTGGCGACTGGCCGGCCGGGAGTTGAGCTTGGGGCAGCCGGTGGCTGCGGGGATCGTCAACGTGACTGCCGACTCGATGTTCGAGGGGGCTCGTAGCGGGACGGCGGAGCAGGCGATTCGGGACGGGTTGGGGCTGGTCGAGGCGGGGTTCGACATGTTGGACGTGGGGGCGGTGGCGGCTCGGAGCGGGCCGCCGGTGGCGGCCGAGGTCGAGGCGGCGGCGCTGGTGCCGGCGGTCGAAGGGCTGGCGGGGGCCGGGGTGCCGGTGAGCGCCGACACTTTTTCCGTGGAGGTGGCGCGGGCGGCGCTGGAAGCCGGGGCGGTCGCGGTCAACGACATCTCGGGCGGCTCCGAGGAGATGTTCGAGCTGGCGGCGGAGACCGGGTGCGGCTACGTCCTGATGCACATCGAGGGGCCGCCGCGGGTCGACCGCCCGCCTCGCCGTTACGGCGACGTGGTCGAGCACATGAAGTCGTGGCTGGGGGGGAGAGTCGAGGCGGCCCTGGGGCTTGGGGTGAGCGAGGAGCAGATCGCGATCGACCCCGGACTCGACTTCGACCTGACCACTTCGCAGAACCTCGAGGTCCTGCGGCGGCTGCCCGAGCTGCGCTCGCTGGGATTGCCGCTCTACGTCTCGCTCTCGCGCAAGGACTTCGTCGGCGCCGTGCTGGCCGGCTCCTGGGAGGAGCGGCTGCCCGCCGGCGAACGCGAGTGGGGGACGGTCGCCGCGGTCGCCCTGGCCGTGCGCGGCGGTGCCGACGTCCTGCGCATCCACGACCGCAGCTCGCTGCAGGCGATGCGGGTCGCTGGACGGATCGCCCCACGGGATCCCGCCTGATGGCGAAGAGCCTTCTGGAGACACCCTGGTCGATAGCGCTCGACCCAGCCCGCCGCGACGGTCGCATCGTTGCCGAGTCGAGCGAGGACGAGCGCAAGGCACGGACGGTGGCGCTGCCGGGCTCGCTCGATCCCGGCTTCGCCGAAGCGCTGAAGCGCGCCGGGGTCGAGCGGCTCTACTCGCACCAGCGCCAGGCGCTGGAGGCGGCCGCCGTCTCCAACCTCGTGATCACCAGCGGCACCGCCTCGGGCAAGAGCCTCGCCTTCAACCTGCCGGTACTGGACGGGATCGCCGGCGACGCCAAGCGCCGCGCGCTCTACCTCTACCCGACCAAGGCGCTGGCGCAGGACCAGGCGCGCAAGCTGGCGGCGCTGCGCCCGCCCAACCTGCGCGAGGCGATCTACGACGGCGACACGCCGCGCGAAGAGCGGCCAGCGATCCGCCGCCGCAGCAACCTCGTCCTCACCAACCCCGACATGCTGCACGTCGGCATCCTGCCCCACCACAAGAGCTGGGGCGACTTCCTCGCCAACCTCGGCTGGGTCGTCGTCGACGAGGCCCACACCTACCGCGGCGTCTTCGGCTCCCACGTCGCCAACGTGCTGCGGCGGCTGCGCCGGGTGGCGCGCGCCTACGGCGGCGAACCGCGCTTCCTGCTCGCCTCGGCGACGATCGCCAACCCGGTCGGGCTGGCCGAGGAGCTGGTCGGGACGCCGTTCGAGCTGATCGACGACGATGGCGCCCCCAGCAGCGGGCGCGAGATCGCGATGTGGAACCCGCCGCTGATCGACAAGGCGACAGGGACCCGGCGCTCGGCCCTGGGCGAGGCGGCGGACCTGCTGGCCGAGCTGGTCAGTCACGACGTGCGCACGATCTGCTTCCTCAAGAGCCGGCGCGGGATCGAGCTGATCCAGCGCTTCGCCCGCGAATCGCTGGAGGCGCGCGGCAAGCCGGAGCTGGCGGCGCGGATCGCGCCCTACCGCGGCGGCTACACGTCCCAGCAGCGGCGCGAGATCGAGCAGCGCCTCTCCGGCGGCGAGCTGCTCGCGGTCGTCGCCACCGACGCGCTGGAGCTGGGGATCGACATCGGCGAGCTCGATGCGGCGATCTGCGTCACCTTCCCCGGCACCGTCGCCAGCCTGCGCCAGATGTGGGGCAGGGCGGGACGGCGACGGCGCGGGCTCGCCGTCTACGTCGCCGGTCAGGATGCGCTCGACCAGTTCTTCTGCCGCCACCCCGACGAGTTCATCGACCGCCCGGTCGAGGCGGCGATCCTCGACCAAGGCAACGAGCAGATCGCCTCGCGGCACATGGTCGCGGCGGCCTACGAGCTGCCGCTGAGCGAGGAGGACGCGGAGGTCTTCGGCGAGGGTTGGCGCGAGCGGGCGGAGCGGCTCGTCTCGGCGGGTCAGCTGCGCCAGGCGGGGGGGCGGACGATGCCGCGCAGCAGCGAGTTCGTCGCCGCGAAGATCCCCTTGCGCTCGGCCTCGGCCGACTCGGTCGCGGTGGTCGAGCGGGAGTCGGGGGAGATGCTCGGCCTGGTCGAGTCGGAGCGGGCCTTCACGACGATCCACCCGGGCGCGATCTACCTCCACCTCGGCCGCTCCTACGAGGTCGAGCAGCTCGACGTGGAGGGGCGGCGGGCGGTCGTCTCCCGCTTCGACGGCGACTGGTACACGCGGCCGAAGAAGGAGACCGAGATCTACATCGAGCGGGTGCGCGAGCGGCGCGCGACGGCGGGGGTGGAGCTGCACTTCGGCGAGGTCTCGGTGACCGAGCAGGTGATCGCCTACCAGCGGGTCTCGATCGCCGACCAGGAGCCCTTCGACATCGTCTCGCTGGAGCTGCCCGAGCAGCACTTCGTCACCCAGGCGCTCTGGTACGTGCTGCCGGAGAGGCTGACCGGGGCGCTGGCGCCCGACGTCCTGCTCGGCGCCCTGCACGCGACCGAGCACGGCCAGATCGCGGTCCTGCCGCTGATCGCGATGTGCGACCGCTGGGACATCGGCGGCCTCTCCACCAACGTCCACTTCCAGACCGGCCGCTCGACGATCTTCATCTACGACGGCCACCCCGGCGGGGTGGGCATCACCCTGCGCGGCTACGAGCAGTTCGAGCGCCTGCTCGGCGATGCCGAGCGGCTGATCGCCGAGTGCCCCTGCGAGTCCGGCTGCCCCTCCTGCGTGCAGAGCCCCAAGTGCGGCAACCTCAACGAGCCGCTGCACAAGCAGGGCGCGCTGGAGCTGATGCGCTCGATGAAAGGCTACGGCGGGTGAGCGGGCAGCGGCAGGTTGCGGTGGTCGGAGGGGCGAAGTGCGAGCCGGGCTCCGAGGCGGCGGTGCTCGCCGAAGAGGTCGGGCGGCGCCTGGCCGAAGCCGGTGTCGCCGTCGTCTGCGGCGGGCTGACCGGGGTGATGGAGGCGGCCTGCCGCGGTGCGAGCGAGGCCGACGGCGTTGCGATCGGGATCGTCCCCGGCAACTCGACGGAGGAAGCGAACCCGTACTGCACCCACGTGGTGGCCACCGGCATCGGCCACGCCCGCAACCTCGCGGTCGTCTCCTCGGGCGAGGTCGTGATCGCGATCGGCGGCGAGTGGGGGACCCTCTCGGAGATCGGCTTCGCCAGGGCGATCGGCCGCCCGGTGATCGCCCTGCAGAGCTGGGCCCTGAACGGCCGCGAGCGGATGGAGGGCGCCCCGGGCGTCGTCCTGGCCGAGTCGGCCCGCGAGGCCGTCGAGCGGGCCCTCGAAGCGCTCTAGGCGCTCGTTTCGGGGGTGTGGCGACTTATCCGTCAAATGGACGTATAAGTCGCCACACCCTTAGGGCCAGAGTTCGCGCAGAGCGAGGATCGCGAAGGCATGGGACCAGGCGAGGGGAGTGGTCGACGTCGGAACCCCGGTGCTGACGTCGACCCGCTCGGGGAGCATGCCGGCCGGGGTGGCAGCGCGGCGCAGCGCGGTCATCAGGCGGAGGGCGCCGGGCCGCTCTCCGAGGGCCGCGAGGCTCCAGGCGGTCCATGCCGTCGGCGCGGTCCAGGGATCGACCCCGCCGTCCCAGTCTTCGGATGGGACGATGCCGTAGCGGCCGCTGTCGGCCGCGATCCGCAGCAGTGTGCGACGTGCAAGCGGATAAAGCGCCGGGTGTGGGAAGAGACGCACCGCCCATGCGGCGGCTGAGTCGAGTCCCGACCCCGGATCGCCCTCCCGTCGCACCAGCCCGTGCCGGGTGACGAACCCCCCAAACCGCTGCCGACGGGCCGAAATGTCAACCCAGGCTTGACTTTTCGGCCCGTCGACCCAGGAGTTGGCGATCGCGTTGGCGACGTAGTCGCCCGGGTCGCCCTCCTGGTAGTCGGCGTGGTCACGCCACGGCTGCCGTGGGGCATCGGTGCGCAGGCCGCCCGCCTTCGCGGCCGCGGCGGCCCAGCCCGCCGCGTCGCCCTGTGCCGCCCGCCCCGGCACGGGGGTGCCGTCCCGGTGAAACCGCGCCGCGGCATCGAGGTCGAGGCCGAGTAGGAAGCCGGCGATCCGCCCTGCCTCGACGCGGTAGCCGGCGGAGGCGAGCGCGATGGCGGCCGTGCCGGCGTCGCGGGGCCAGACGTATTCCCAGCCGTCGCGGAAGCCGGCCACGACGGCGCCGCTGCGCCGGTCGGTGACCGCGCGCAGGACCAGCAGCGAGCGGCGGTACATCCGCCGCGCCCACCGTGGCGCGCCCGGCCCAAGCGGCCGCGCCCGCGCCAGCCAACGCGGATCGTCTCCGATCGCCCCCGGGGCCCCCAGCGAGCGCACGTCGACCACGCGAGCCCGCCCGTACTCGACGACCGTTCGCAGCTCGTTGGTCTCAGGCAGGTAGCGCAGCCGGACCGAGTCCTCCCGCGAGCCCCCCGAGACGAGCGCCGCGCCCAGCACGACCGCCACGGCCAACCCGAGCGCTGCACGACCCCAAGCCATGCCCCAATCGAATCAGCCCCGTCGCCCCCCGGTCGCTAGCCTTCCCATGCGCGGCCACAACCGCGCGATCCCCAGGCGAGGTAGCTCAGTTGGTAGAGCACACGACTGAAAATCGTGGTGTCGCCGGTTCGATTCCGGCCCTCGCCATTCAAGCCACGTCGTGGGGCCGACTTCCACTGCCCGCCTCCAATGGCCAACCGATGAAGCTCTCACAACCTGGAGACTGGGTGTAGATCCCTTCGCCTCGGGTGATTGTTTTCTACTGGAATACCTATTCCACTGGTAAAGTAGAAAATGTGCTTGAGGTAGAAAAGCGCTGGCAGAAGATCCTTGCATCCGTGGTGGAGGGCGTGACCGTCGAAGCTGCGCCGGGTGATAGCGGCGCCGATCTCGTGATTCGGACTCGCGATGACCGGGCGATCGAGATCGAGGTGAAGTGGGCTGGCGAGGGCTGGCCGCAAGACGTTCGGCGCGTTGCTGCCACGGTCGGCGAGCAGTGGCCGGACAACGCCGCCGTCCTCGCACGGAGCCTCTCTCCCGGCGCGATCAAGTGGTTGCGGGAGCGCGGTGCCAACTGGGCCGACGAAGCCGGCCAGGCTCATATCGTCGGGCCAGGCGGGCTGGTCGTGATCCGCGAACTCGCTCAGCCGCCTGACAGGCAGAGCGCGCCGCGTTCCTTCTCGTGGTCGAAGTCGGCGATTGCGATCGCGGAGGCGATCCTCGCTCGCGAGGATCGCCCGCTGCGTGTCGCCGAGCTCGCGGAGAAGAGCAACTGGTCCACTGCGCAGGCAGCCAAAGTCCTCAAGGCATTCGATGGCCAGGACTGGACCGCCAAGCAGGGAGCTTCGCGTGGACCCGCTGCGCATCGGAGGCTTGTCGATGCGGGCGGACTTCTGGCCGCATGGTCGGCTGCGGTTGCCGATTCGCCCCGCGCAACCCGCATCGCCCATCGTGCGATCAAAGATCCGATGGCGCTCCTGCTTACCGACCTCGCCCCTGTCTTGGAGCGAACGGTGGGTTGGGCCATCAGCGGCTGGGCTGGACTAGAGCTCTCCGCTCCTTTCGCGACCACGACGCCCAGCCTGCATATCCACATCGCTGATACCGACTTCGCAGCACCGCTCAGCGACGCGATCGAGGAGGCGGGCCTGCGTGAGGTCGACGAGGGTGGCCGAGTTACCTTCTGGGCGGCCGATGCCCGCATCTTCACCCTCTCCCGGCGAGTCGAGGATGTGCCCGTCGTGAGCGCCCCGCGCCTGTTCGCGGATCTGTCGTCGTTCGGCGGCCGCGGTGGCGATGCGGCCGACCACGTCAAGGCGGAGCTGATCGATCCGCTGCATTCCGGCGAGCCGACAGAGGAGGATGGCGTTCGTGGATGAGCAACGCTCCCGCGAGGCCCGCGCCCGCGCCGAGACCGCGTTGGTACGGCTCCTGCACGCGCTCGGGGACGAGGACGCCTTCCTGGTCGTGCTCGGCGGCCTGGTGCCCGAGGTTCTCGCAAGCGACGAGGCTCTCGTGCCGCAGCACCTCGGCACTACCGACGTCGATGTCCTCCTCATCACCCATGTCGACCCCGATGCCGACCTTGGCAGCGTGGAGCGGGCGCTGGAGCAGCTCGACTTCATGCCGGACCCGAGCGTGGACGGCTGGCGCTGGCGCGGCCCGATCGAAGGGGTTCCGGTGAAGCTCGAGTTCCTCTGCGACCTACCCGACTATCGCGAGGGGGAGGTCGTCCGGCCGAGCGGCTGCCGAGCGCTCAGCGCTCAGAATCTCCGCGGCACCGGCTTCGTCGCCCGCGATTTCGCCTGGGAGGAGCTGAGCGGCGAGCTGGCCGATGGCACCACGGCCGTTGTGCGCGTCCGCTTCGCTGGCCTCGAGGGCTATCTGCTCTCCAAGTGCGTGGCGGCGCGCATCCGCGCCGCCACGAAGGACTACTACGACCTCGTCTACGTCCTGCAGCACAATCGCGCTGGAGGGCCGGAGCAGGCCGCACATCGCCTGCTCAACGGCGATTTTGCCGATGAGCTCGAGTCCCTGAGGACTACCTTTCTGGAGGTGCGAGCCCGTTTTGTCGGTACCGCGGACAGTGGGCCGGTCGGCTACGCGAAACAGGCTTTGGAAGTGCAGCCCGAGGTCGGCGAGATGGAGCTGCGGGCCGATGCCGTCGATGTGGTTCAGCGGTTCTTTGGGGGGCTATGCAGGAGTACCTAAGTAAATAGGGAAACTTTCCCAAGTGATCGTGCTTGGAAGCTCGCGGGCTCGTGATCGATGAGCCAGGAAAAGCCCTCGGGTTCGGGCTCCGATTCAGACCACCATCGTTCCTCGCCTCTCGGCGATCGGTTGCCGGGCATCGTGCTTGCTGTCTTCGCGGCTGCATGCCAGCCTCTGCTGAGCCGTCTGACCGAGGTCTCTTGGGAGGCGACTGCGCTGCTTGTCCTCGGGGTGGGCCCATGGGCGCTGCTGCTCCTGATCGATCCGCATCCCACTGGCGCCGCGAAGCGCGGAGTCACCGCCCTCACCGTGGCATTGCTACTCGTGGGGGGCACCGCTTGGGGCTTGGCCGCGTTGCCCGGGGGCACCGACGACGGTAGGTGCAGTCCCGACTACGAGGGCGCCTGCGTCCCGGTCGACGTGCCCGATGTCGATTGCGCCGAACTCCCGGTTCACGGGTTTCGGTCTGTCGGCGGCGACCCCTACGAGCTGGACACGGACGGTGACGGAGTCGCTTGCGAGTAGGGAGGCTGGGGCCGAGCAGGCTCGACACCCACCCCGACTGGACGGAGAAATACGGATGAAGACCGCGCCGCGCGGGGGCATGATCGAACGAGTGGCGTCCCCAGCCAGACACGCGATGCCGGCGGCCGATGCGGCCTGGCTGCACATGGACCGGCCGACCAACCCGATGGTGGTCAACTCGCTGGTCGCGCTTGGGGGGATGCCCGATTACGACGTGGTGGCGGAGGTGCTCGAGGAGCGCCTGGTCCGGCGCTTCCCGCGCTTCCGCCAGCGTGTCGTCGACCCGCTCGGCCGCCGGCCGGCCTTCGAGGACGACCCCGCCTTCGAGCTCTCCGACCACCTGCACCGGCTGGCGCTTCCCGCCCCGGGGGACCGAGCCGCGCTCGAGGCCCTGGCCAGCGACCTGATCACGCCGCCGCTCGACCCCAACCGGCCGCTGTGGCACGCCTACCTGATCGAAGGCCACGACGGGGGCGCCGCCGTCCTCTGGCGCATCCACCACTGCATCGGCGACGGGATCGCGCTCTCGCGGGTCCTGCTCTCGGTGACCGACGAGGCCGATCCGGCGGGCGGGCCGCCGCCTCCCAGCGGCGAGGAGCGAGGTGCCCTGAGGCGCCTCGTGGACCTCCCCGGCGAGGCGCTCTCGGCCGGCCGCAAGCTTGGTGGCGCCGTCGTCCACGAGGGCATGGAGACACTCGCCCATCCCGATCACCTGCGGGAGCTGATTGGGACCGCCGCGCGCGATGCCTCGACCGCGGCGAAGCTGCTCGCCTCTCCCGCCGACGCGCCGACCGGCCTGCGCGTGCCGCTCGCCGGCACCCGGCGGGTCGCCTGGTCGACGCCCTTCGACCTCGCCGCGATCAAGGAGGCGAGCCACCGGCGGCGGGTGACGATCAACGACATGCTGGTGACGGCGCTGGCCGCCGCCCTGCACGAGACGCTCGACGCGCCCAGCCATCCCGACGAGATCCACGCGATGGTGCCGTTCAACCTGCGCCCGCTGGACGAGCCGGTCCCGGCTGAGCTCGGCAACGACTTCGCCCTGATCCTGCTCGAGCTCCCGGTCGGAGACGTCGGTCCCGCCGAGCGCCTGCGCGAGGTCAACAGCCACATGGAGGCGATCAAGCACTCCCGCGAGGCGCCGATCGCCTATGGCCTGGTCGGCGCGATCGGCCTCACCCCGCCCTGGCTCGAGGACCGCCTGATCGGGTTCTTCACCGACAAGGCGAGCCTGGTCGTGACCAACGTGCCCGGCCCGCGTCACCGCCTCCGCTTTGCCGGCGTCCCGGTCGAGGGCGTCCTCGTCTGGGCTCCGTGCTCGGGCAGTCTCGGCATGACGGTGAGCATCTTCAGCTACGCCGGCGAGGTGACGGTCGGCTTCATGGTCGACACGGCGCTCCTCGCCGACCCCGAGCCACTCGCTCGCGCCTACGAGCGCGAGCTGGCGCGTCTCTGCGCCTGAGCTTCAGCCGCCAGCCGCGGACTGCGCTGCCGCAGGCGAGAGCGTCGGCAGGCAGCATGGCTGCTTCTCGCCAAAGGAGCAATCGCATACCTGTTCGACAGCCGATCGGCACTGCTTGGCCGAATGTACTGAGAGTGCGCGAATTCCTGCACGGCACGAATCCGCACACGCGCAAAATACAAATCCATGGTGTTACAGGGGGAAGCTTCTGGACCAAGGCTGATGCCAGCTGTTCTCAAATGCAACCGCGTAACTTTTTTTGACTTACGTCGCCAAGCGACTAAGCATCTAGCGGTCAATGCCCATACAACAACAGGGCAGCAATCGAGCCCCGGCTGTGCCGGGAGGGAGATCAAAATGAGACTCATCAGGACATTCGGCCTCGCCGCCATCGCGGCCACGGCCGCGATGGCATTCGTTGGCGCCCCGTCCGCGAGTGCCACTAATACTCAGGTTTGTAAAGTGCACACGGGCTTAACCTGCCCAGCAGGGCAGGCATCGACTGGATATCACATGGTTAACGAAGGCATCGTAGGTGTGTTAACGAGCGTTGTTAACGCCTTATGCTTAGGCGCATTAGGCAGTTTCGAACCGTTAGCCTTAGGTAGCCCACAAGCCGTGCACATGACAGCGTTAACGTTTACAGGCTGTGGAACGAACGCAGCACACAATAACTGTACTGTTTCCGTCACAATACTCCCGTTACTAGATATTTTAAAGACCGGCTTAAATCAAATGGCATGGAAAGCGTTAAGCGGGAAAATCAAAGCAGCCTGCATAGGCACATTTGGCCTAGAAGATTGCGAATTTGACATTAC
>DASUIY010000343.1:0-4721 GCA_036279555.1 Solirubrobacterales bacterium
CCAAGGTATGTCACAGCTGCGGCAAGGGACCGGCGTTTGGCCAGTCCCGAAGCCACTCGATGGTCGCCACCAAGCGGCGCTTCGACCCAAACCTGCAGAAAGTGCGGATCCAGGAGAACGGCCGCAAACTGCGCGCCTACGTCTGCACGCGGTGCCTCAAGGCCAACAAGGTCACGAAGGCCGCGTAGCGCGCTGACTTGAAGGTGGGGAGCCCGGTCGGTCGTCGGGCGAATTGATGTCGCACGCGCCTGCGGCGCTTAGCGACAATCTGAGAGCGCGGCTGCGCCGCGCCTAGAAACACGAGTGCAGCGGCCGCTTCGCGACATTCCCCCGACGACCGACCGGGCTCCCTCTCAACAGTCGTCCCCACGGCGACGCAACGAGTCACGAAAGCTTTCCCAAGCTGCCCGCGCGGCTGGACTCCGTTAATAGCTGTTGTGCTTTCGGGCGGTTGATCTTGCCGTGGGGGTATCTGGCTGGTTCGGGCCGCTTTCCTGAGAGCTGATGCGGGTTCGGAAGGGATGCCGGTGCCCCTCCCCAAAACACTCAAGCGCGGCTCCTGCCGCGCGTTTTGGGGAGGGGCACCGGCATCCCCGCCATGCTCGATCCCGGGTCAGTCCGCTGGTGTGACAACGGGGTGCTCACCCGTCGGCCTCGGGTCTCCCTCCGCCGGCTCGACATGCAGCCTCGGCAGGATCCTGTCCAGCCAGGCGGGCAGCCACCAGGCGCGCTCGCCGAGGAGCTGCATGATCGCGGGGACGAGCACCGAGCGGATGATCACGGCGTCGATGAAGACGGCGGCGGCGAGGCCGAGGCCGAAGAGTTTGATGATGCGGTCTTCGCCGATCATGAAGGAGAGGAAGACGGTGACCATGATCGCCGCCGCCGCGGTGATCACGCGGCCGGTCAGGGCGAGGCCGCGGGTGACGGCGAGCGTGGCGTCGCGGTCGCGCTCCCACTCCTCGTGGATGCGCGACATCAGGAAGACCTCGTAGTCCATCGAGAGGCCGAAGATGATCGCGAAGAGGAAGATCGGGAAGAAGGAGATGATCGGCCCGGTCCCGTCGACCCCGATCAGGCTCGCTCCCCAGCCCCACTGGAAGACCGCGACGATCAGGCCGAAGGCGGCGCCGATGCTGAGCAGGTTCATGGCAACCGCCTTCAGCGGCACCAGGACCGAGCGGAAGACGGCCATCAGCAGGAGCGCCGAGAGCAGCACGACGACGCCGATGAACAGGGGCAGCTTGTCGGCGATCGCGGTGCCGAAGTCCTCGAAGATCGCGGTGATGCCGCCGACGTGCACCTGGGCCCCGGTCCGCCGCTCGACCGGCGGGATCAGCTCGTCGCGGATGTGGTCGAGCAGCTCGGTCGTCTCCTCGCTCTGCGGAGAGGTCGTCGGGTAGACCTGGAAGACCCCGATGTTCCCGGCCGGGTTGAGCATCACCGGCGTGGCCTCGGCGACGCCCTCTTCGCCGACGAGCGTCTGGCGCAGCTCGGTGAGCGCGGCATCGTCGTTCTCGCCCGGCAGGGCCGCGACGATCGAGAAGGGGCCGTTGAAGCCCGGCCCGAAGCCTTCGGCGAGCAGGTCGTAGGCCTCGCGCGTCGTCGTCCCGGCCGGGTCGGTGCCGGCGTCGTTTGAGCCGAGGCGCAGCGAGAGGGTGGGGATGCAGAGGATGAGCAGCAGGCCGCCAGAGAGCAGGGCGGAGGCGACGGGCCGCCGCTGGATCTCGCGGCTCCAGCGGAACCAGCGGGTGTCTTCGGCCGTGGACGGACCGCGCCTCCCCAGGCCGGGGATGCGCAGCCGGTCGACCCGGCGGCCGGCGATCGTCAGCAGTGCCGGCAGCAGGGTCAGCGCCGCGATCATCGTCATCAGGACCGCGAGGGCCGCCGCCATCGCGACGCCGTAGAGGAAGGAGAGGCCGAGCAGCAGCATCCCCATCAGGGCGATGATCACCGTCACCCCGGCGAAGAGCACGGCGCGGCCGGCGGTGTCGACCGCCGCGATCGCCGCATCGCGAGATTCGAGGCCCTCGTCGAGCCCGTTGCGGAAGCGGGTGAGGATGAAGAGCGCGTAGTCGATGCCGACGCCGAGGCCGATCATCGCCGCCAGCTGGGGGGCGAACTCGGCCGTGTCGAAGACGTGGGTGCCGAGCGTCACCAGGCTGAGGCCGACGCCGAGCGCGAACAGCGCCGTGACGAGCGGCAGGCCCATGGCCACGACCGAGCCGAAGGTCAGCAGCAGGATGACGACCGCAGCCAGCAGGCCGATCATGAACGAGGCATCGCCTTCTTCTTCTGCTCGCGCTTCCTCGATCGGCTGGCCGCCGAGCTCGACCTGGAGGCCGCTGCCGTTCGCCGCCTCGGTGTCGTCGATCAGCTCCTCGGTGTCCCCTTGTCCGATCTCTTCGCTGAAGACGTCGTACTGGACGGTCGCGTAGGCGATCTCGCCGTCCTCGGAGATCGCCGCCGCGCCACCCCCCTCATAGGGGTTGGCGACTTCGCTCACGTGCGGGAGGCCTTCCGCCTCGGCGAAGAGGTTCTCCATGGCCTTGCGCACCGCCGGCGCCTCAACCCCGCCCTCCGCCTTGAAGACGATCGTCGTGGTGTCGCCGGACTGCGCCGGGAACTCGTTTTCCAGCAGGTCGAAGGCGTCGGTCGAGTCGGAGGCGGGGAGCTTGAAGTCTTCGGAGAAGTCCGAGCCGACCGAGCCGGCGATCATGCCGACCCCGATCAGGGCGACGATCCAGCCGAGGATGACGGTCTTGCGGTGCCCGGTGCACCAGGTGGCGAAGCGTCTCATCGAGCGCCGCACCGTAGCGAACCGGGCGGCCGGGCCCTCCTGGAGGGCATCGCACCCTGCAGTTAGATTTCGAGCCGATGCCCGACCCCTCGATCGAGCGCTTCCGGCGCGTCATCAGCTCCGCCTACGCGCACCTCGAGGAGCGCCGCCAGGAGGTCAACGACCTCAACGTCTTCCCGGTCGCCGACGGCGACACCGGAGACAACATGGCGATGACGATGCGGGCCGTGATGGAGGAGCTCGACCGCCTCGACGGCCTCGAGGTCGACGAGGTCGGCCGCACCCGGCTCGTCCAGGCGCTTGCCCGGGCCGCGCTGATGGGCGCGCGCGGCAACTCCGGCGTCATCCTCAGCCAGATCGTGCGCGGCGCCGCCGAGGAGCTGGCGAGCCGTCCCGGAGAGCTGATCGACCCGGTGCTGGTCGCCTCCGCCTTCGCCAGCGCCGCCGACGCCGCCTACGACTCGGTGCGCGAGCCGGCGGAGGGGACGATGCTGACCGTCTTCCGCGAGATGGCCCACTCGATCGCCCGCCAGCTCTCACGTCTCGACGCCGAAGAGCAGCGGCTCGACCGCGGCGTCAGCGACGAGCAGCAGGACGCGGTCCTCGCCCAGATCCTCGAGCGGGCGATGGAGGACGGCCAGCGCGCCGTCGAGAGGACCCCGGAGCAGCTCGACGTGCTGCGCGAGTCCGGGGTCGTCGACGCCGGCGGCTACGGCCTCGTCCTGATCCTCGCCGGCGTGGTCGCCGGCCTGCGCGGCGACGGCGCCGCGGTGCCGGAGGTCTCCCATCAGGAGGCCCCGCGGCTGAGCCGGCCCCACCACGAGGACAGCCGCTTCCGTTACTGCACCAACTTCATCGTCTCGGGGACGGGCCTGAGCAGCCGTGAGTTCCTGCCGCGGCTCGAGGGCCTGGGCGACTCCGTCCTCGTCGTCGGCGACGAGGCGACGCTCAAGGTCCACGTCCACACCGACGAGCCCGAGGCCGCCGTCGCGCTCTTCGAGGACGCCGGGGCGGTGACCAACCTCGACGTCGCCGACATGCGCGAGCAGATCGCCGAGCGGCGGGCCCGGCTCGAGGGGGGGCGGACCGGCGCGCTCGCCGTGGCGGCAGGCGAGGGCCTGGAGCGCCTCTTCACCGAGCTCGGCGCCCATGTCGTCCACGGCGGCGAGACGCTCAACCCGTCGACCTACGAGCTGCTGGCCGGCATCCACGAGGTCCCGGCCGAGGAGGTGCTGGTCTTCCCCAGCTCCTCGAACGTGGTGATGGCGGCGGAGGAGGCTTGCAAGCTCTCCGAGAAGCCGGCCCGCGTGGTCCCCGCGACATCGCTGCAGAAGAGCCTGCTGACCCTGGTCGAGCTGGACTCGACGGCTTCGGCAGAGGAAAACGCCGAGCGGCTCGCGGGCGCCCTTAGCGGCATCGCGGACGGCGGCGTCGCCCCGGCTGCACGCGACGACGCCCAGGGGCGCTTCCGCCAGGGTGACGCGGTCGGCTTCGTCGAGGGCGAGATCATCGCCTGGGGAGGCGCCGGATCGACCCTCGCCGCAACCATCGAGAAACTCGCCGAGGGCGCCGAGATCGTCACCGTCATCGCCGGCGCCGACGCCCCGATAGCCCTCGACGAGCTCCACCCCCATGTCCCGGATGGGGCTGAGATCGAGACCCACGAGGGCGGCCAGCCCAATTACTGGTGGCTGCTGGCCGCCCAGTAGTGCGCGCGCTCGGTGGAGCTTCTGAGCTAACGGACGCGCAGCTTCGCGACGCTCCGATTCGCTGGCAACGGCCGAGCGTCCTCGACGTATCTCTCCAGGCTTTGGAGGGGGTTGGGCCCAAGACGGCCGAAGCGGCCGAAGTCGCGGGAATCTTCACCGTCGGCGACCTCCTGCTCCGGTTCCCGCACAGGCACCGCGACCTGACCGTGGTT
>DASUIY010000344.1:0-13063 GCA_036279555.1 Solirubrobacterales bacterium
TTCAGAACCGCTGGGCGATCTTCAATGAGATCGCTGCGAGCATTGCCTTCACGACGTTCGCAAGTGCTGGCAGCTTCGTCTTCCTGGGTGTCCGCCTGCAGAAGTGCACCGGCCGTTGTGACGCCGGCGGCATCACGGGCCTTGCATCGTCACTGGACATCATCGCTCTGGTGATCTGCTCCTTCGGATTCCTCTTTGCCACGCTGTCGTATGCAAATGCCACTGGCGTGCTGGCTCGTCTCTCCACACTGCGCTATGGCGAGGCCCTCGAACGCGGCAACCGTGTGTCGGAGTACTTCGGCGTATACGCACTGATCTTTGCGGTGCCACTCGCCGTCGAAGGATCGACCTCGAGCCCGATTCCCCTCATAGTGAAGATCGTCGGCCTGATCGCGTTCTTCGGATATCACTGGGCTCCGCGCTTTTCCCTGCTCGAACGCGTGATCGGAGACGGGAGGTTCGGCGGCGATAGAGCCAGATACGGGACGGTGTTCTTTCTCCTCGGCATGCTCGCACTGGCATGGTTCGGGCCGAGCCTGGAGAACGGCGACGGTGGGCTGTGGATCCGCGTCGCAGCGAGCGCGCTCTTCCTCTTTGCCACCTGTCTCGTCTACCTAATCGCATCACGAACCCCCGAGCAGGCGATCTCCTCCTCATACCGGGTTCACAGCGAGGACATCCTCAGCGACGAAAGCCCTTCCCGGACTGCTCGCGCACCGGGAATCTCGTCTCCCTTGGAGTAGCGGAAATGCGCCCGGAGAGAATCGAACTCTCGACCTCCGGCTTGAAAGGCTGGGGCTTGGTTCAGGGTCGTTTCAGTCCCGGCGCCGCGGAGCGGCTGGTCGACGATTGCGATGTAGCGAAAACGTAGCAATCGCACCGCAATTCAGAGCAGCTCCCGGATTTCCTGAAAGCGGGCGAGAACCTCTTCGAAGGGCGGATATTCGTCTCCGGGGAAGAGAAGGCGGCACTGCTCCTCGAACTCGGCCGCGAGCTGGTCTCGTAGGTTCGCGTCCGGGAAGAGCGCCGGGCTGTCGGAAAAGGAAAGGTCGGCGGGTGGCCGGTAGCTCCCGGGGAAGAACTCGCGGCTCTTCTCGTCGTAGTCGCGGCGGATCTCCTCGTACTCGGGCGACGCAAGCATCGAGCGAACCTCGTGCTCGCCGGCCAGCACGTACAGGTCGGGGTAGTGTCGCGCGTCCCGGCCGAGCGGGTGGCCCTCGTTCATGAGGCGGACCACCTTGCCGTGAAGGGCAAACATCTTCTCGACGAAGGTCCGGCGGAAGTGCAGGAGCGACATGTCGAAGCCGGCGAGGTCCTCGACCTCGGCGAAGTCGCTCGGTCCCTGCTCCGCCAGGTACTGCGCCACGAGTGAGGTGATCGGCACGACCTCGGTCGGGAAGTCGCCGCTCTGGACACCGGGCTCCAGCCGCACCGCGGCCCGGATGCCCGGCAACTCCCCGAATCGAGTCTCGTAGGCGAAGACGTCGTTGCGCCCCAGGCCGCCGATCGTCTGCCCCTCCTCACGAAGCCACGAAAGCGCTGGGTGCTCGGCAACATCTTCGGCCAGCCCCTTGAGGATCTTGTCGAGCTTGTTCTTGCCCGGCCGGGGGTCAAAGCGGTCGGGATTGACGAAGAGGTCGATGTCCTCCGAGAAGCGGGTGATGAGGCCCCAGCCCTTGGAGAGGCTGGTCCCGCCCTTGAACATCACCTTGTCGCCGAGACCGGTCGCGACGATGCGGAGTATCTCGGTGACGTAGTAGTCCTTCTCGACGAACTGCTCGCCGAGCCCGTGGTGTGTGGAGGCGCGCAGCAGCGCCTGCTCGAAGTCGGGATGCTCGAACAGCCTCACTTCGCCTGCCAGTCCTTGGCGTGGCGAAGCGAGCGCAGGCTGCCGAAGTCGAAACGGCTCAGGGGGTTGAGGCTGTCCTTCAACCGCTTGAGAAGCCGAGCAGGCATGTCCAGCTCCTCTCCGATCGCCCCCAGCATGGCTCGCACACGAGGAGGTTCCGCCATCGCGACGTCGACGAGCGCTGCGAAGCGCCGCTCGTCGGCCAGCAGCCTGAGCAGGCGGCGAACCGTCTGCGCCGGGGGAAGGTCGCTATGGCGGGCGCGGTCGCGCAAGGTCTCGAGGATCGCTCCGTCCTCGGCGGAGAGCGAGCCGCGCTGGGCCGGGCGTCCGGTATGCACGATCGCGCCTCGGAGCGCTGTTGGCGGGCCCGGGGCCGGCGTCGCGTACTCGGGGTGACCGGGGTTCTGGGTGCTGAGGCCGAGCGCGTTGGCCGCGCTGAGGCCGGCCGGATGAAGCGGAGCCCGCAGCGTCTGCGATGCAACCCCACTGGCGGCTGGAACGCTGAGGCCGAAGGAGGTCTGCATCGGGCGGTAATAGACGCCCTTTCCAACGCGCTGCAAGACCCCCTCCCTTGCCAACCGAGAGAGCGTCATCGCGACCGCCGAAGGTGGGAGATCGGCAAAGTCAGCGTGCTTCCAGTAGCGCGACTTCCCGCGCGTGACACGATCGCGGACGGCGGCGGCTGCACTGCGCTGCGGCTGTTTCGGTCGCTGCTTGGGCACGGCTCCAGAGTAGCGATGGAATCGGTGTGATGTCAAGTTTTTTTGCCATAAAACTTAACGCTCAGATCCCCTGCGCCACTCACGAATCAACCGGAGCTTCGAGCTCGGGGTCGACCTTGTATCCGGCGTCGAACTCCAGCTCGACGACGCCGGGGGTCCAGGTCACCCCGGCGAGGAGGTCATCGAGCGTGACCGAGAGCGACCCCGCGAGCCTCACGTAGGCGTCGAGCATCGCGAGGACCTTGCCGTTCTCGATCGCGCTGATCCGATCGCCGGAGACCATCGCGCGATCGCCAAGGGCTTCCTGCGAGTAGCCGGCGCGCCTGCGTCGGAGAAACAGGTTGTCGGCGATCCGGGCCCTCGCTTCGTAGGACAGCTCGGAGATGCGCTTCCGCTCATCCATCCGCTCGCCTCCCGCGCCTGGCCGCCCCGCGCAGGGCGGCGACCTCGGTGGCCAGCTCCGCGTCCTCTGGCGCCTCGAAGCCGCCGGGGACGACGACCTGCTCCGCCGGCGTCCAGACGATGCCCGCAGTCAGCTCGCTCGGCGTCGCCTCAAGGGCACCTGCCAAGCGGATGAAGGTGTCGATACGAGGGAGCCTCTTCCCCAGCTCCAGCGCCGAGATCGCGTTCATGTGAGTCTCGGCGCGAAAGGACACCTCGTATTGGCTGATGCCGAGGCGCCTGCGGCATTCACGCAGGTTGATCCCGAGCCGCGCCTGCAACTCCTCCGACGGGGGTAGTGGTTGCCTGCCGTGGCTCACCGTGAGCCCCTCATGGTTGCGGCGTCGACCTTCGAGGCATCCTCGACACAGAAGTCGCCGTCGACGTAGTAGCCGGGACGCCAGCGCAAGCCAGCGAGCAGCACACAGGGGGCGTCACACACCCCGGCCGAGAGCTTGAGAATGGTGTCGAGGCGGGGAAGTCGCCGCCCGCGCTCCAGCTGGCCGACATCAACTCGATTCAACTCGACCAGGCGCGCGAGCTGCATCTGGCTGAGGTCGGCTCGCCGACGAGCACGTCGAAGGTTGCCGCCGAAGCGGTGCGCCAGGCGCGCGTCCATCAGGCGGGCTCCGAACGCTCAACGAACTCGCCGTGGGAGACGTAGGCGCCGGGTAGCTGCTCGCTCTGGCCGAGGCACCACTTCATCCCGACGAGCAGCACACAGGGCTCGACTCCGAGGCCCCCGGCGAGCTTGACGATCGTGTCGAGACGGGGGAGCCGCAAGCCGCGCTCGAGCAGGCTGACCTCGGTGATGTGCAGGCCGGAGCGCTCAGCGGTCTTCCCCTGAGAGAGACCCGCCCGACCCCGGAGCACGACGAGGTTCTCGGCAAAGCGGGCGGCAATGTCGGTCATCGGCCCTCCCCACCCTTGATCTGGTCGAGCAGTCCGCACAGGGCCTCGTGCTCGGCGACGACGCGCTCGTACTCGTTGCTCGCGTCGATGATCCGGGCCAGGCTGGCCACGACCTCGCGCACGTAGCGGTCGGGAACGACCACCAGCTCGTCCAGTGCCTTGAGGAGGCGCCCGTAGATGGCCTCCTCGAGGCGCAGGCGGTCTGGGTCCCGGAGCCGCTTCGAGTTCTCCAGCTCGTCGCGGACGCCAGCGCAAGCGTCCCCGAACGTGTCCCGCAGAAAGCGGACGTGATCGGCGGGGAGCTTGAGGGCAACGGCCTTGCCGCGACCCGTAGGGTTCTCGTCAGCCATGAGGAGCTACGCCTCCTTGTGGTCAGGCCCTCGGTTGGCGTTACAGCGCCGCCGGGGGCCGCTTCTTCGTCTTCAAGACATTAGCGCTTGGAGAGGATGCTCTCCAAACTGCTAATCGCCGCGAATGATCTGGCCGACGCGGGTGTGATGCAAACCAACCTCGTCGGCGATATCGCGCTGCGTCAGACCCGCTTTCTGTGCTCTTTCAAAGCTCCTGCGCCGTGCGACGCCGGCCTTGTCGCGCTGTGCGTCAGCGCGCTCGAACTCGGCCTGGGCCTCGCGCACCTCGGTGCGGGCCTCGTGCTTGTCGTCGACTGGCATTGCCACCGGAGACTATTGCGACGGCCTCCGACCGGTGCACCGGGATAGGGGCGATGCCTTCGCTGGGGCGATTCATGGGCACGGCGGCCGTCGGCATCGAGGCAGAGGGAAAGGGCTGGAAGCTGAGAGACATACGAATCACCGTAGCGAGAGAAGCACTGCCTCACTCGCTGTTAGACGACCGGTGCTCAGAAGACGTGTCCATCCGTGACAAGATGGAGTTGAAAAGCTCAAGGGCAGGGGCTCAATGCCTATCTGATTGCCTAGCAACGTCTGTATCTCTCATCCCCTTCGCAGAGGCGAAAAAATTTGAAGTTGGATTTGGCTCTGCAAGCGGGCAAGCGGCTGAAAATATGTCCGCTAGGACGAGAAGTAGCGTGTATTTGCGGACATGAAATCGAGCCTAGCGGACACCTAGCGGACGTGTTTTAGGGCCTAGCGGACGTGTTTTCCGGCCTAGCGGACGTGGCCTTTTCGCATTTGCGGACACGGGGTGGCGCAACCCGGGTTGATGGTGTAAGGCGTCACCTGGCGGAATGCTCAGCCCATGATGCTGCGGATCTGCTCGTGGCTCAGGGCTTCGGTGTGCAATTCCAGCTTCTCAATCTCGTTTCGCCACATCGATTCCCCGGCGGTCGCCAAGGCCTCCTTCAGCCGGGCCCACTGCCTCAGCACAGGGTGCTCGGGACTTCGCCTTGCCAACGCCGCCAGCCCACTCTCGCCCCCGAAGATCTGCTCGATCTCTCGCAGCGCTAACGTCGCCTGCAGATCGCATCTGGGAGTCGGCGGCTCGAATCGCCTAGCTCCACCTTAACCGGACGGCAGGCCCAATCGCTCAGCCAGCTACATCGGTCGGCACCAGGAGGACGGGGAAGATGAGTCGATCTCGTAGCGGAGGCTGCCCGTGGCGAGGTTGACCTTGGTCTCGTCCGCCCAGATCTCGTCTTTGTCGACGAATACCAGGAAGACGCGGTCCTGCAGCTCTTCCAGCGCCTTTCGGCCCTCAGGCTCACTGACTTCGAGCTGCTTGAGGAGACGGCTGCAACTCGCCCCTTGCCGCACCTCGTGAGCGAGGAAGAATGCCAGCGGGGAAACGACGAGGTTCCGCGCTGCTGCGCGATAGCGGTGGGTGAAGTCCATCAGCTCGGCGTCCGTTTCGCTGCGGGGTCGCCGGAGCAAATCGAAGTCCCCTGTCAGAAGTCTCTCCTCGAGGGACTTGATCACTCCTCGTCCCTCACGGTTGGCTTCCCGGAGGGTGTCGATCAGGCCATCGATGCCGAGAAGCTCGTGTACGAGCAGTGCCTGTTGAAGCCCATCGCTATAGATCGACCAGAACTGGTTCTGAGGGAAGATGATTCGCGAGTTGAGCAACATGCGCTCGCAGCAATGAGGATCCAGAAGCGTACGGGCGAGATACAGCGAGCCGAACGCGTCGCCAAGCCCGTCCTCGAGACCGCGCGCAAGGAAGTCAGAGTCCTTCTGCCCGCAAATGGCGTGGACGAGCTCGTGGGCGATGAGAAAGGGAGTGTACAGCGGCATCATCAGGTCTTCGCAGACGTACACCCCGACATCGACGCCATAGGCCCGTCGATCAGACACGTCGAGGTTCATCGCCCAGCCCGCGGATCCGGCGTAGGGGCCGGGGAAATCTGGGACTACCTTCAGCGTGACGTCGCCAAGGTCGAATCCTTCCGCAGCTAGCCTGGTTACAAGCCGATCGAACTGATCCTCCAGTCCGCTCATGTCGAGAAGCTGCGAATCCAACCCCTCCAGGGTTGAAAGCAGGCGCTCAGCGTCTCTCTGAAGCGCCCATGCCGCCGCAACCTCCTGGTCGATCGGGCGCTTGGCGGCCTTCTCCCGCAGTTCGTCGCGCCCTGCGCACAAGATGGAGAAGGCGGCTGAGAAGTCAGCTTCGCCCGCTTCGTTCCCAATCGCCTCAGCGACGTTGAATGCGTTCGCATACTCACCAGCGGTGGCGTAGGCCAATCCCCGAATCACATTTGTCGCCTTCATCGTCCGCCGCCATTCTGGCAAACTGCAATTCGCTCGCCGTAAAGGGTGTGGATAGTAGGTGGACCACCCCACTCGGTCACCGTGCGGGTGAGCCTTGCCTGCCAGGCGGTCGGTATCGCTCGGCCGAGGTTCACGACCGCACACTCGAACGATCGCCCGATCGCATGCGCCATCGTCTCGATGGCGACGAGCGTATGGTCGTAGAAGGGGTCGAGTGCGATGACATCGAAGCTCTCGTCGCCAATCATCTCCCCGATCTCTCCGTTTCTCAGTTCTGCCCGAGACGCAAACCTGCCGAGGTTCCCGCGGGCAATGACCTCGTCCAGCGCAATATCAATGCAAACCGCCCAATCGGCGCCATGCTCAAGCGCGACCCTGCTCAACGCACAGGATCCTGCGAAAGCGTCCAGGAACAGACCGGACCTCCTTCTCCCGACCTCCTCAGCCACGACCTCGATCATGCCCAGCGAGGGACCACTCAGCCAGCTTCCGGCTTGAGGAACCCACTGAAGCGAATACGTGGCGAGGGCGGTGGCCAAAGGCGAGTTCCGCGGAACGAGGCCTTCCTCGCGAGCCGTCTCCACCGGCACGTATCGATAGAGGGGTCTTCGCTCCTCATCGGCATCTACATCGAGGATGAGCATCACCTCGTTGAACAAGTCACGTTTGTGCTTTGCGAGCCAGTACCCGTGAATCGACCCGTACACGTATTCGTCGGCGAAGCCCCGGTCGTGGCCGTCCGCCAAGGGGAGATACTGCCCACGGGCAGCCCTACGCGACGTGGCGGCGACGTGCAGCAAGATGACCGGGGACCCGTCGGCCGGCCTCTGGTGGACCGAGCAGTGGGTGACCCTTGCGTTGGCGTAATCGGGCGTGACGCGCTTGAGAGCCGCATCAGCCACGGCGCAGAGCTCGTCTTCGTCGATCCCCAGGGACTGGAGGTCCATAGTCAGCGCAGGTCAAACATCAGCTTGTGTCGATCGCCGATCCTCGGTCTCTCCACGGAACCTGACACGACCCAGTGGCTTGCCCTCCTATCGAACTCACACTCTTCGACGGTCTTCAGGTCTCCCTCGACATCTTCCATCAGAAGTGCGTCGGTAGGGGTGACACTGTTGGGGACCATAATCGAGAAGGCGTGCCGGCGAGTCAGCCTGAAAGTGGGCATGCCGTAATGCCTCACCCTCCGAAGAGGTGGCGGAAAGGGCCAATTCAAACGGACCTCGTAGCTCGTGAGGGACAAGGGCTCGAGCGGTTCGCCGAACTTGACGCCGACGACTATGTTGCTGCCGCTGTCGAAGTGAACGGTCGTTGGCAGTGGCCCACTGGCACCCTTGGCAACAAGTTCGAGACTCTCGGGGTCAGAAGGGGAGTCGCCCTGGAAGGTAACAACGTCCTCGACGAGCGGGTCGTCCGTCAGGTTGATCGCCTCGAGCGACAGGATCGTACGGGAGATGCCCGAGTCCAGGTACTCGACCTCGTGACGCTGCTCCAGGTACCCGACGGCGAACCGGGGATCGCCCCCTCGCGGCAGCATACCCTGGACTAGAGTCGCGACCTCGACCGGATCCTCGATCTCCTCCCATGCCGTCTGGATTCTGTCAAGGGGGTTGACGCCCCCGTCCCCACCGCTCCCCACCACACTTCGGCGCATCGCGTCCTCTAGGACGAGAGCCAGAGAAGCACCCTCCAGGTAGAAAATTCGGAATCGTTCGTGGCGGCGGTTGTGCGACTCGACGTAATGCTTGGCGTCAGCAGAGAGCCAGCCTGAGGTGATCAGGCAAAAGACGTCAGCGCCATCCTCTGGAACACCGGCGGTCTCGCCATGCAGTTCACGTCGCGAAATGGAACTGGTCGGCGAATGCTTGCACTGCACGGCCCACCGCTCCGTTCGCTTCTGGCCGAATGGGTCTTCGGCTATCCGTTCGGCGACGATATCAATGCCGCGATCGCCCGACCCACCGACCCGCTGAACACGGTGGAACCCGACCCTTTCGAGCAGTTCCGCACAGAGAGCCTCGAACTCGTCTGGACTTGACGCCTCAATGCGCGCCGAGCGCGCGCCTCCTGCGCCTGGCGGACTCGGCCTAACTGGACTACGCGCCTCCTCCACCGCTGCCGTTACCGCCCTTCGACTTGTTAGAGGTGCCAGTGCCGCCTCCGCCTGAGCCGTTTCCGCCCATTGCTATCTCCCTTTCTCATTGAGAACTCTTCGCGTTCCCAGAATAGCGCCCTTGAAACGGTGCCGCCTGGAGTCCTCATCCCGCGTACAGGCCGCAGTAGCCACCGTCAAGGGACTCGAAGAGAGAACGTCCTCGTCGTCGAGGATCGGCGGATGAGGAGTTGGCTGACAACTCGATCTTCTCGAAGTCGAGCTACAGCGGTGCTTCCTCCGCCCACAGCCTGCTCCACAGGCGCAAAGGCTCGGCACCCGATAACCGCTATTACGTAGACGGGCTGAAAAGATGGCCTCTGTTCAGCTACGGCCCGCTTGCCCCGCCGGCATTGTCGCGGACGTTGGCGGCGGCCCTCTCCGCGTTTCCGCGATCGTCGAAGGACTCTCCAGAGGAAGCGACCTTGTCGCTGGAGCGCCAAGCGCGCCATCTCCAGTTACCTCCGGCGTCCTCGTAGAGCTCATAGCGGGCACTGCTGGCGCCGGCCTTGAAGTCACTCGCCGCACGCTGGGCGTTGCTCTGACTGGCAAAGGCCTCCCCCGCCCAGGCGACCATCTCGTGGTTATCGCCATACAGCCACCATGAAGGTTCACCAGCTTTGTTATTGCCAACGCTGAAGTACATCTCCGCCTCCGCTCTTTCTGAGCAGAAGCGTACCTGATGGATACGCTGGAATATCTAAGTCAAATAGGATTTAGAGAGATCGCACCCCAGGGTCAGCGCAGAGTTGCGATCGCAGGCGGAGAGAGGCGCAAGCAGATGGGTATACAAGTCATGGAGGCGAGCCGCCAGCAGCAGCTGGCCGAGCACCTTGCGGCAGCGCAGCAACTGCCCGAGGTCGAGCTCAAGGCGATTCGGAAGCTCGCGTTGCAGTTGCACGGCCAAAGGCTGCTGCCGGTGATCGGCGCCGGAGCCTCATGGGATTGCGGGGTACGACTGGCGGGCGAAATCGCCGTCGACCTGCATGCCACCTACCTGGCAAGCGCCGACTTCGCACCTCATGACGAGGGGCTAGACGAAAAGGATCTGGCAGGGATCGCGGAGGCGATCTACCTGAGCACGAACCAGAGTCGGGTAGTGAGCGAGATCGGCATTCCGGACGCGGATTTGTGGCGGCCGGCAGAAACGTTGGGGACGCACTTCTGCGTCTACTGCGTGCTGGCGCGAATGGTGCGCGAGGGGCTACTGAAGGAGGCCTTCGGCTTCAACTACGACTGCGGCGCAGAGGCCGGCCTGAGCGCCGAGGGCTTCGCCTACGGTGAGGTCTTGGCGGGGCGGCGCTGGATCGACCGGGCGCGGATCATCGCCGATGCGGAGGTGGCCAGTGACACGAAAAGGGACGAGAGCTCCTTCACCTTGTTCAAGGCGAACGGCTGCGCGGTCCGCTACCGGGAACTGGCGGCACTCGACGAGCCAAGAGCAGCGGAAGGGATCGTGATCCGGCGCGAGCAGCTGGAGGAATGGAAGGACTCGGCCTGGAGTCGAGACAAATTCCGCGACCGGGCCGGAGATCACGTTCTGATGCTGGTCGGCTTCTCCGCCCAGGACACGAAATTCACGACGCAGGTCCGGCAGGTCTTGGACGCCGTTTACGCGCAGAGTCCAGCGAGCGGATCGCCGCGGGTGGTCGCGGTCGACATCGCCCGCAACGCGACGCCGATCGAGAGCATGATCGCGTGCGGCCTCGGCGATGCTGCGGCCGACGGGGTGGTGACGAAAATCTGCATTGAGGGCTCAACGGCTACGGCGGCGCTGCTGGTCTTGCTCGCCGAGCTGTTGGCGGTCGAGCTGGAGGACGAGCTGGAGGAGGTCGGGGTCGAGCTGAGCGAGGAGCTCGATGCGCGACTGGCAACGCTGACGATCAGCACGCCGACGATGCTGCGCTGGTCCTACCTGGCAGGGGCACCTCGAGCCGATGAGCTGATCCAGCGGGCCAACCAGATTGCGGCCGGAGGCTATGTGCCGCACAAGTATGACCTGGCGCGAAGTGCACGCCTGATCGAGGCGCGACGACAGTTGCGTGAGCGGCTCGGGCGCGTACAGCCGGAGTCGTGTGCCGAAGCGCTCGCCAACCACGGCTTCATCGTTGACAGCGCCTTCGCCTACTTGCCGGTCGGAATCCCAATCGAGGAGCTGGAGCAGAGCTGCCGCGAGGGGGCGGAGCTGGAGGCGCTGCGAAACGCACTGACCGAGCACTACCCGAAGAAGCTTGAATGTGTGCTGCTCGCTGGCGACGGCGACAGGCTCGAGGGCGTCAACCTGGCAACGGGCAAGCGGATCAACAATGGCTGAGGCGACGGCAAGGGTGCTGTCGCACCTCGAGGACGTGGGCTTTCAGGCGCGAAGCGGAGAGGCCATACCCTTTGGTGAGCCACTGCCGCTGGTCAGCGGCGTCGCCTGGGAGACGCAGACCGCGCAGCTGGCGCTAATCGCCGAAGGGCGGGCGCCGCTAGGCATCGAGGCCTGGCGGCAGCTGCTGTTCGCGGGATCTGGAATCCGCCACCAGCTTGCCGGAGACGACGCCTCGGCCTTTGGCACACCGGTGGTGGTGGCGATCGTCGATGAGGTTGCGGCGGGGGAACTGCGGGGACTGGCGGAGCAACTGGCACAGGATTTTGCGGTCTTTAATCGGGTTGACCTGAACTTGGTCCTGGAAAGCGAACTGGGCGACAGCGAGCGCCTGGATGACGCGCTGGCGCCGCTATTGCCGCGCTGTCGGCGCTTGCTGGGGGCGGAGATCTCGCGAGCGGAGGTGCAGGAGTTCTGGCAGCTCTTGCGAGGTGAAGTAGGGCGGGCGGCGGGCGAACTCGACGCCCGCTTCGGCGAGCAGCGCACCCGAGTGGGGGGCGAATGCGCAGAGGCGCTGATCGGCAAGGGCGCCGAGGCCGAGGAACTCCCCCCTCCTACCCCGATCGCCAAGATCGGCGTCCGTCACCTGCGCTCGATCGAGGAGGTCGATTTGGACTTGGCAGCGGTGAGCGTCGTGCACGGGCCGAACGGGAGTGGCAAGACGACGCTGGTGGAGGCGATGGAACTGGCTTGGGCAGGGCGCTCGCAGCGAATGCCACCGGAGGTTTCGGTCGAGGAATACGCAAAGCACCTGCCGCGCGGTGGAAGGGGCGAGTTCACAATCGAGCGCGACGGAAAGGGGGTGGCGGTGCCGGGCGAGGAGCAGCGGGCGCAGCTGAACCGCTGTGTGCTGACCCACGAGGCGATCACCGAGCTGGTGAGCGAGGATCCACAGCAGCGCTTCAGCGCGCTGCTGGAGGTAACGGGGCTGGAGATTCCGGACCTGAAATCGCGCACCGAGGCCCTGCTGCGTGAGAGCAAGACCGGGGCCGACCGGGCGCTATCGGCTGCCGGAATGGCCAACCTGCCACGAGCCAATTCGGTCGGCCTGAAGCACCTCGACGAAGAACTGAAGAGCGAGCTGGTGCACGATTACTCGGCGCTGGCCGAGCTGGGCCGGGTAGAAGGCACGCTGGCGACCGTCGCGAAGAGCTTTCAGCCGCGGCAGTGGGCAGCGGAGGGGCGCGTGCTCGACTTGCTCGAGGGCGCTGATCGGGCGGTATCGAGGGCCGTTGCCGGTGAAATCGGCGAGGAGGAGCTGGGCAAGATCCTCGATCAGGCTTGCGAGGCGGTCGCCGAGCTGCTGGCCGAACGAAGCCAGGCGGCGGCGGCAAGTCGGGCCCTGCTGGAGGTGCTGCGCGAGCAGCTGCGGAGCGAAAGAGCAGCAGAGCCGGTGCGAGAGGAGCAGCCGGAGGATGAGGGCGAGGAGCCGCCGCTCACCGCACCGCTGGCCGCCCGGTGGTTGAGCCACAGCATCTCGATGAAGACCGAGGCAGTTCGATTTCGCGAGGATGCCTCCAAGCTTGAGGAGGAAAGTTGGCAGCAACAGCTGCATGACTACGCCGAGGCGCTAGAGCGGGCGGCGGAGATGGCGCCGCGGGAGGAACTGGAGCGGTTGAGCAAACCGGCGCCGCGTCCGCGCGGGCTACCTGCACCAAAGCCCGTTGAGGAGGTGTTGCGGGCGGCGAACTTTGGTGAAGGGGAGTTCGCCACTGAGGAGGTGGGCCCAGTGCTGCGCGACTTGAGCGATGCGCTCGATAGCCACGTGGTCGGACTGCGGCAGCTGGGGCGGCGACTCGAAGCCCATCCGGCGCGGCGGTTCGGGAGGCACGCGGAGGCGGTGATGGCGGCTCTCTGTCGCCACGAACTCGCACGAACGCTGCGACGCGAGGGGCCGATCCTGGGGGCAAGCGAGCAACTGGTCTGCCGCCT
>DASUIY010000345.1:0-9897 GCA_036279555.1 Solirubrobacterales bacterium
AGGATGCTGAGGGTGCCGAGGATCTCCAGCGAGATCACCAGCAGCGCGACCGCGATCGTCGCGTCGGCGAGGCGGGCCAGGGCGCCGGAGAATTCCGGCACGATCCAGCGCCGCAGCCAGTAGCCGCCGAGGGCGAGCGCGCTGACGATGCCGATCGTGGCCAGGCAGCCGGCGATGTAGGAGCCGAAGGAGGGGGTCACCGGCGCGGGATGCTATTCGCAGCGCCGGGCGGGCAGGGGGCTAGGAGGCGACCGGGATGCGGCAGGAGATCCCGGTGCCGGCCAGGCCGCAGTAGCCGTTCGGCACCTTGTGCAGGTACTGCTGGTGGTAGCCCTCGGCGTAGTAGAAGGGCGCCGCCGGCTCGACCTCGGTCGTCACCGGCTCGTGACCGGCCGCGCGCAGCGCCTCGTCGTAGACGCGCTTTGCCATCTCGGCCGTCGCCTTCTGGGCGTCGCCGGCGAAGTAGATCCCCGAGCGGTACTGGGTGCCGACGTCGTTGCCCTGGCGCATTCCCTGGGTCGGATCGTGCTCCTCGAAGAAGACCTTCAGCAGGTCCGCGTAGGAGACCCTGGCCGGGTCGAAGGCGACCAGCACCGCCTCGGCGTGACCGGTCCTGCCGCTGCAGACCTCCTCGTAGGTGGGGTTCGGCGTGGTCCCGTTCATGTAGCCGACCGCCGTCGTGTAGACGCCGTCGATCCCCCAGAAGAGCCGCTCCGCGCCCCAGAAGCAGCCGAGCGCGAAGTAGGCCGTCTCGGTCCCGTCCGGGAACGGCGGCGCCAGCGGCGTCCCCAGCACCGCATGACGCTCGGGCACCTCGAAGGCCGGCTCGCTGCGCCCGGGCAGTGCCTCCTCGGGCGCCGGCATCCGCGTCTTCTCGGGCTGCAGCATCGTCATCAGCTTGCCAAGTCGGCTCATCGCTCGCTTTCCAGCCTAGCGCCGAGGTAACGTTGCCCCATCGGCTGCCTCGTCGTCCTCTTCGCACTGATCTCGCCACGGCTGGCGCTGTTCGCGCTCTGGCTCTTCAGCGACATGCTCGGCCGCGCCTTCGAGAGCTGGTTCGTGCCCTTCCTCGGCTTCTTCCTGCTGCCCTGGACGACCCTCGCCTACGCGGTGATGTGGAGCTCCTCCAACGGCGTCGTCGGCTTCGAGTGGTTCATCGTCATCCTCGCCTTCGTCTTCGACCTCGGCTCCTACGCGCAGGGCAGCCGGCGGCGCGAGGCGAGAGCCTAGGCCAGGGCGGCGCCGGCGAAGCGGGGCTATGCGCCGGCGTCGACCGGATAGGCGAGCTTGATGTGGGGCTTGCCGAGCACGATGAACTCGCGCCGCGCCACCTCACCGGTGGCGGTCGTGGTGATCTCCACGTCGGTGAGCGGGATGAAGCCGATCTCGTCGCGGTTGAGCGCATCCGAGAGGCGACTCGCGTAGCCCTCGCGGGGCAAGGTGACGTCACCGGCGATCAGGTGCCGGTCGGTTTCGAACATTGCCCGCTCCCTGCGCTGCTCGACCTGGGGAATTTGCGTCATCTGCACGCCACCATCGACACAAGTTTCCGGTAACTGGAGGGAACAAACGTCCGATCTACATAACTCGTTGATCCTGAACTCTCGATGGTCTAGCCTTTTGCTCAGTTTTATCTGAGCAAAGGAGGAGGGATGATCGAGAGAGCCAGGCGTGCCTTCGACCTCTCGGTGCTCCGCGAAGGGAACCTGCGCCGGCTCGTGCTCGCCCAGCTCACTTCCGCGGTGGGCGACCTGATGGTGCTGGCCGTGCTGCCCTTCGCCGTGCTCTCGATCGGCGGATCGATGACTCAGGTCGGCATCGCCCTCGCCGCCCAGGCGGTCGTGCTCGCCGCCCTCCTCCTCTTCGGCGGCGTGGGCGGAGACCGGTTCGCCCGTCGCTCGGTGGTGATCGCGGCCGACCTCTGCCGGTTCGCGTCGCAGGGAATCGTGGCGGTGCTGCTGATCGGCGGCCACGCCGAGTTCTGGCAACTCGTCGCCGCGCAGGCCGTGCTCGGTGCCGGCGCGGCCTTCTTCATGCCGGCGATGCAGGGGCTGATCTCGCAGTCCGTGCGCACAGAGCAGCTCCAGAAGGCGAACGCGCTGCGCGGAATGGCCGTCTCGCTCGGCGGGGTCGCGGGACCGGCGATCGCCGTCGCGGTCCTCGCCGTCGCCGGGCCCGGCTGGGCCTTCGCCGTCGACGCCGCGAGCTTCCTGCTCAGCGCGGCACTGCTGGCCAAGGTACGGGTGCGGGCGCCGCGGGCGCCGCGGAGCCGGGCCAGCACGGTGCGGGAGGACCTCGCCATGGGCTGGCGGGAGTTCCGCCGCACCACCTGGATCTGGGTGATCGTCACCGAGTTCGCGATCCTCAACTCGCTCGTCTTCGCCCCGTTCTTCGTCTTCGGCCCGTCCGTCTCGGCGGACTCGCTCGGCGGCCCTGCCGCCTGGGCTGCGATCCTCGCCGCGATGGGTGCCGGCGAGGTGCTCGGCGCGATCGTCGCGATGGCCTGGAACCCGAATCGCCCGCTGCTGGCCGCCACGCTCGCGATCGGGATGTGGGCGGTTCCGCTGCTGCTCCTGGCGACACTGGCGCCAGTCGGCCTGATCGCCGCCGGCGCCGCCGCGGCCGGCGCCTCACTGGCGATCTTCGGCGCTCTCTGGGAGACGATCCTGCAGACGCGCACCCCGATCTCCCTGCGCTCTCGCCTCAGCTCCTACGACCTGCTCGGCTCCTTCGCCCTGATCCCGCTCGGCTACATGCTCGGCAGCCTGGAGCAGGAGCTGTTCGGCGCCGGCCCCGGCCTGATCGCGGCCGCCGCCGTGATCGCGGTTGCGACCTTCACCGTGATCACCGTCCCGAGCGTCCGGGAGATGAGGTCGGCCCCCCAGCCGGACGCCGCGCCGAGTGCGTGAGAAGTCGGGACGCCGGAATGATTGGCTCCCGGGCAGGATTGGTGCTAGCCCTGCGAAGTCAGAGACTCAGGACCATGGCGAGAGCATCGTCTACCGCCCGCAACTCATCCACATCGAGGCGACCGGCAGAGTGCCCGAGTCGCTGCGGATCGACCACCGCGGTCTGCTCGACCAAGACTCGTGTCTCGGTGCCCTGAAGCGAAATGGTGGGCCGAAACGTGGCCGGTCGTGCCCTGATTGAGGTCGGCGAGACAAGCGTAGTGCTGAGGGCCATGAACTCGTCCGCCTGAACTACCACCGCATAGCGGGCGCCTCGCTGCTCGCTTCCCCGCACACTTCGTGGAGAGGGCAAGCGAAAGATCTCGCCGCGAACCATCTCAGTCGAGAGGCTCCGGGGCGAGTTCCGCCATCTGCTCACGAACGATCCGCATCTCGAGTCGATCCGCCTCGTCGGCTGCCAACCGTGCCACCTCTTCGGCGATGGAGGATCGCGCCCGGCGTCGAGCCGCGGACTCCCGCAGGGCTGTGCGAACGGCCTCGGAATCGCTCATGGCGCCGCCCCGGACGATTTGCAGGGCCGCGGCAGAGCTGTCATCGAGACGAACATGAAGGGAGCGGCTCATATCCCTCAATGTAGCACGTATCGTGCTACGGAAATCGGGGCGCCCGGATTCGAACCGGGGACCTCGGCCACCCAAAGGCCGCGCGCTACCAGGCTGCGCCACGCCCCGATGGCCGTGATCTTACGGCCCTCGGCGAGCGGTGACGAGAGCCAGGGCCGCCTGGGACGCTTAGGCCGCCTGTTTGGCTCGTGCCTGGAAGCCGGCTCGCGAAGCGGTGTCGGCGATCTCGCCGGCGAAGACCGGCCAGAGCTCGCGGGGAAGATCGTGCCCCATGCCCTCGACGATGCGCAGCCGGGCTCCGGGGATTGCCCGGGCCGTTGCGCGGCCGCCGCTGGGACGGACGAGCGGGTCGCTGGTGCCGTGGATCACCGAGGCCGGAAGGCGCAGCTTGCGCAGCGCCGCCGTGCGGTCGCCCGAGGCGGAGATGGCGTGCATCTGGCGCAGGACCCCGCGCGGGTTGTGGGAGCGGTCGTACATCTTCCCGGCCATCTCGCGCAACCTCGCCTCGTCGGCCGGGTAGGCGGGCGAGCCGACGATGCGGAAGGTCTTGAGGACGCGCTCGACGAAACCGTCGCGATCGCCAGGCGCCTTGGCCAGCATCACGCCGAAGGCCTTCAGGGTCGGCGTCCCGACCCGGCGGCTGCCGGTCGTCGACATGATCGAGACCAGCGAGCGGACCCTCTCGGGGTGCTCGATCGCCAGCGTCTGGCCGATCATCCCGCCCATCGAGGCGCCGGTGACGTGCGCCGAGTCGATTCCCAGGTGATCCATCAGGCCGGCGGCGTCGGCGGCCATGTCGGAGAGCAGGTAGGGCGCGCTGGCGCGGCGGCCGAGGAAGAGATCGGCCCGCTTGGGCACCCCGGCTCCTTCGATCATCGTCGAGTGGCCGATGTCGCGATTGTCGAAGCGGACGACGCGAAAGCCGCGTTCGGCGAGCAGCTCGCAGAGCTCCTCGTCCCAGGCGAGCATCTGCGTCCCCAGCCCCATCACCAGCAGCAGCGGCTCGCCGTCGGGGTCGCCCACCTCCTGGTAGGCGATCTCGACGCCGTTCGCCGGCGCCAGGCGCTCCTCGCTGAGCCCGGGCATCCCGCGGAAGTTTAGCCGGACACTGGCTGGGCAGCCAAAACGGTGCGAACGGTTAGGTTCCGTGAATGCGAACGGCGATCGTCTCCGACCTGCACCTCGGCTCCGCCGGCGGCGAGGACCTGCTGCGCGACGCGGCGATCCGCAAGACCCTGCTCGAGGAGATCGCCGGCGCCGACCGCCTCGTCCTGCTCGGCGACGCGCTCGAGCTGCGCGAGCTGCAGCTGCCGCGGGTGCTCGAGATCGCCAAGCCCTTCTTCGAGGACCTGGGCAGGGCGATGGCGGGGCGCCGGGTCGTCCTCGTGCCCGGTAACCACGACCACCGCCTGGCCGAGCCGCTGCTCGAAGAGCTTGCGCTGGCGGGCGGCGCGCTCGGGCTGGAGCACCGCTCGCTAGCGGCCGGCGAGCCGGCCAGGCGGATCGCCGCCTGGCTCGGCGAGGCCGAGCTCAGCGTCGCCTACCCCGGCATCTGGATCCGCGACGACGTCTACGCCACCCACGGCCACTACATGGACTGCCACATGTCGCTGCCGCGCCTGGAGTGCGTCGCCGCGGCGGCGATGATGCGCGCCGCCGGGCACCCCCCGGACCCGGCGGCCCCACCCGACTACGAGCGCATCCTGCGCCCCCTCTACGGCTTCTCCTTCGGCCTCGCGGCGGCTGGGATGCGCCCAGGCGCCAGCCGCCCCTCCGAACGCGCCTGGAGCGCCTTCTCCGGCCGCCGCGACGGCGGCCGCGCCCGCCAGGCCACGGTCAAGGCGGCCTTCGGCGCCGGCGTGCCGGCGAGCGTCTGGCTGCTCAACCGCCTCTTCCGGGCCGAGTTCGACCCCGACCTCTCCGCCGCCTCGATCGCCCGCAGCGGCATCGAGGCCGCCACCGAGCTTGCGCGCCGGCTTCGCATCGAGGCCGCCCACACGATCACCGGCCACACCCACCACGCCGGCCCCGGCGAAGGCGAGGCACGCTGGCTGCTGCCGGGCGGCGGCGAACTTCACAACACCGGCAGCTGGGTCTTCGCCGACGCCTTCCACCACCCCGGCAGACCCCCCGGCCCCTACTGGCCCGGGACCGTCACCTGGGTCGGCGAGGAGGGACCGCCGCGGCGCGTGCGCCTGCTCGTCGAGCACCCGCGCGAGGAGCTGCGGGAGGCGGTCAGCCGAGCCAGTCGGCGATGATCGCGCCGATCTCGGGGCCGGCGTCCTCCTGGAGGAAGTGACCCGCGCCCTCGATCGGCCGCGGCGCCGGGAAGTTGAGCTGGGCCGAGACCCGCTCGCCGACGGAGAAGGGGAGGATCGGGTCCGAGTCGGCCCAGAGGACCAGCGTCGGGCGCTCGTCCTCGCGCAGCGCGTCGGCGACGCGTTTGCCCTCGGCGGCGCCGGGCGAGTCGGGCTCGGTCGGCAGGATCAGCGGGAAGGCACGGGCGCCTGCCTTGGCCTCGGGGGTCGGGTAGGGAGCTTCGTAGGCGGCGATCACGTCGTCGCCGGGGTCGTTCTTGCAGCCGCCGCGCACCAGCACCCCCACCGGTATGTCGGCGTTGTCGCGGACGAAGTCGCGGAACTTGAGCCAGGCCTCGCTCATCCGCTGCTGCCCGGTGAACGGGCCGGTCTCCATGATCACGAGGCGCGAGAAGCGGTCGGGGTGCTCGACCGCGAGCCGCAGCCCGATCGGACCGCCCCAGTCGTGGACGACGGCCGTCGCGTCGCGCACGTCGAGCTCCTCCAGCAGCTTCGACATCAGCTCCACGTGGCGGTCGTAGGTGTACCACTCGAGGTCGGTGGGCTTGTCGGAGCGGCCGAAGCCCGCGTAATCGGGGGCGATGCAGCGGTATCCGGCGTCGCGCACCGGCGGGATCACCTTGCGCCAGAGGAACGACCAGGTCGGCTCGCCGTGGAAGAAGACGACCGGCTTGCCCTCGCCCTCGTCGAGGAAGGCGAGCCGCAACCCGTCGACCTCACGGTAGCTCGACTCGAAGGGGAAGCCGGGAAGCCCCTGCAGGCTCTCCTCGGGGGTGCGAACCGCGTCCATGGCCGAGGACACTAATCGACGGTGCGCGATTTGGCCCCGGACAGCGGAAGCAGGAGTAATGCCAGGCGCAGGAACAACGTGATGTACCTCGAACGCGCTCCTAGCGTTTCCACACCGTTATCTCTATCCACTTTTGGAGTCACGAAAGGTTTACCCATGAACGAGGAGACTCTCAGCGGCTGGTGGGTGTTCGCCGGCGTCCTGCTTCTTGTCGCCGGCGTCCTGAACATCATCTACGGCATCGCTGCGATCGGCGACTCGAAGTTCTTTACGGAGAACGTCACCTACATCATCAGCGGCCTCAACACCTGGGGCTGGATCATCCTGATCGTCGGCGTGCTCGAGCTCGTCGCCGCGTTCTCGCTCTTCTCCGGGGGTGAATTCGGCCGCTGGTTCGGCATCTTCATCGCCGCCCTGAATGCGATGGCCGCGCTGCTCTCGATCCCGGCCTACCCATTCTGGTCGCTGGCGATCTTCGCCCTCGCGATCATCATCATCTACAAGCTGTCCGAGGGCCCCGAAGGCCCCGTGGGGCCCAGAGGCTCGGTCAGCTAGTCGGCGACGAACCTGCTATCCGCTGCGTCTGAAGGCCCCGGGAATCCGGGGCCTTCGTCGTTGTGGAAGCCTGACGCGCCGGCGGCACCGGGACCTCGAGGCGCGCCCAGGGGGCGAGGGAGCGCTCGTTGCCCTCGTAGACGACGTCGCTGCGGCTGAGGCGATCGTCCCAGGCCCGCCGCCGCTCGTCGAAGAGGATGCCGAGAAAGCCCAGCCCGAAGGGGATCGCGGCCAGGATCATGCCGAGCAGGCGTTTCAGCGATCGCCTCAGGGGCAGCCCCTTGCCTTCGACGTCGAGCCTGATCCCGAGGAAGCGCATGCCGGGCGTCTGCGCTGCCAGCGACCAGAAGCCGACCAGGTAGACGCTGCCGAGCGTGAACCAGAGCGTGGTGCCGACGGCGAGCGCGGCATCGGAGACGCCGTTGCCGTTGCCGGTGAAGGCCGAGGCGATCAGCGCCGCCACCGCCGCCAGGCCGGAGAAGCCGAGGTTGACGATCAGCGCGTCGAGGCCGAAGGCGGCGCCGCGGGTGACCAAGCCGGCCCGGTCCGTCGGCTCGGTGCGGCGCTTGCGGAAGAAGATCCGGCGCACGATCCGCTCGAGGGCGCCGTCGGCGCGCTTGGTGCCGTTGCCGATCGTGTGGCCGACGTCGGCGATCAAGCCGACGCTCTGGGCGCTGATCGCGGCCCGTATCTCCGGTGCCTCGGCAATCCGCTCGACCAGGCGCTGGACCTCCTCGCTCGCCAGCAGCTGCCGCCAGACCTCGTCGACCAGCTCGCTGTCGAGCGCGTCGATCAGGGCGCGCTTCACCGTGTCGCTCTCGAGGGCGCTGTTCATCGCCTCCTCGACGACCGGGCCCTTGAGGACCCGGGCCAGGGCCCGTTCGACCGCCTCGCTCTCGACTGCGGCGACCATCGCCTCCTCGGCCGCGCTCTCGACCGCGCGGTCGATGCCGGTCGCCTTGGTCACGCTGCGGGCGCTGCGCACCCCCGCCTCGAGCAGCCGCACCGAGAGCGGCAGCGGCCGGCCCGAGGGCCCGTCGCCGGGCGGCATGCCGTCGTCGCCGGGCGGTGTCGAGTGCGGTTCTGCGCCTTCAGTCATCGCCCGGCGAGTATAGGTCGCGCTGGGCAAGCCGCTCGAGGAGCTCGGCCTGGGCGGGGTTGATCTTCTCCCGCGCCGCCTCGAGGCCGAACCACTCCGCCCGGTCCACCTCGGGGAACTCGCGCTCCTTGCCCGAACGCGGCGGCCACTCCATGGTGAAGGTGTTGCTGCGCAGCCCGGAGGGGTCGAAATGGCCCTCGGCCGCCCAGCAGAGGACCGTCTTGCCGCCTTTCTGGCGCACCGAGCCCAGCTCGGTCAGGTCATCGGCGGCGAGGCCGAGGCCGGAGCCCAGCTCCTCCTCGAGCTCGCGCAGGGCGCAGGCACGGGGGTCCTCCCCCTCGCCGACCTCGCCCTTCGGCACCGACCAGGCGCCGAGGTCCTTCTTCGCCCAGAACGGCCCGCCGGGATGGACGAGCAGCACCTCGAGCTCGTCGCCGGCAGTGCGGTAGAGCAGGATCCCGGCGCTGGTCGCGGCCACCTCCGGGACGGTATTCGACATCGGCAACCCTCGAGCCATCGACAAGCCGGTAGGTCGGTCGGCCCCGCCTCCAGCACGTGGATCCCAGCGTGCATCGCGAGTCGGGGGTCCCAGGCAGATGCGCCCCAGACCTTTCCGCCCTCAGCGCAAACCCCGAATGCCTGGCTGACGGCCTCCATGCTCTGCGGGGATGAGTCGATGCCGCAGAGCGTGCGGGCGAAGGCGATCGCCGGCTCCGTGTCGGCTTCGGTGGTCGGCGAGGCATCCATGCTCTGCTCCACTCAGACAGCCGAACGGCTTGCTTGGTCGAGGAACGGGGTCAGGTAGCGGCTGACGATCTTGCCCTCGGCCGCGCCGTCCCAGGGCGGCTCGTCGCTGGCGATCGAGGTTTCGCCGTGCCCCCCGGCCAGGTAACCGGACAGGTACAGCGGCTTCGCACCGGTCCAGAGCACGCCCCGCAGAACCGGGTCGAGGGGCTCGGCCTCGACATCGCAGCCGAGCTCGGCCGCGATCGCTTCGGCCGCCACGTCCGCCTGTTGCGTGGCGATTCCGCCCTGCTTGACTGAGAAGGTGGTCGCGTCGCCGACAGCGTAGGCGTGCTGCATCCCTCGCACACGAGCCTGCTCGTCGACTGGCACGAACCCGGCAAGGTCGTGGGGAACATCGCCGATCCTGCGACCTTCCATGCGAGGCAGGCTGATGACCGCATCGGCCTCGATGGCGGCACGCGGAGAGGTGGCAAGCTGGCCCTCCTCGAAGTGGATCGGCACGGCGCCGGTCACCACTTCGATGCCGCGTTCCGCCAGCAGCTCAGCCACTCGCTCGCTTGCAGCGCGACCGAAGAGGTGTAGCGGCGCGTCCTCGGGAGTGACGACGACGAGACTCGCATCCCTGACGCCCTGCTTTGAGAGCTCGCTCTCGGCGAGCAGTGCCAGCTCGTACATCGGCAGCGCCCAGGTGCCGCCGCCGGGCATCGTGAAGGCCACCCGGTGCAGCTTGCCCTCGCGCAGCTCGCGGACCACGTCCTGAACACGACCGTCGTCGGCAACGCCCCAGAAGATGACCGCGCCCGGGACGCTCGCCAAGAGCCGGGCCCCGCATGCGACGATCAAATGGTCGTAGGCG